>JBKHJR010000025.1:0-33897 GCA_046537975.1 Desulfurivibrionaceae bacterium | reverse complement strand
TATCCTCACTGTTTCCGTCTGCCTCCAGGCTGCCGGAAACAGAGCCGGAAAATCCTTCCAGGCCGGCAATCCGGAAAAACGGTGCAAGTTCGGTATCAGTCAGCCCGGCGACGGCTGAAAAGTCCCGGTTCGCCAGGTTGTATACGGCATCAAGCCGGAAAGGGTCATCAATTTTTAGGAATGCAGTTCTGTTTTCAACCCCGGCGCTGATATCTGTGTCAGGCAGGTTTCTGCCATCTGCCGCAAGTTCTGATACTCTGACCAAGGCATCAACCGAGGGGTCATCCAGACGTCCCTCGCCTTGCGCGCTTATTTCGGCCCAGCCCTCGAAACCCGCATTCTTCACTGGTTCTATGGCGGCCAGGGCTATGGGATCGGAGATTAACTGAAGTTCATAGTCCAGGTCAGTGGATATCCAGCCCTGTGCCCGCAGGGCCTGGTTGTCTTTTATGGATATTGTAAGGGGGTTCAGATGTATTTTCCGGTTCCGGAGGTCCGCTTCAAGGGTGGCTGCCTGAATTGTCTGTACACCGGTTTTTACATCCCTGGCTTCGACAGTAAAGCTGCCTGCAGGGTTTTTAAGGCTCCCATCTATGTTCCCTGATAGGTTGAGGCGACCTGAAAGTTCCGGGACAAAGTCCTGGATCCGCATATCGTTGGTATCAAATGTTATGTTTATGGCCGGGTCGGGTTCAGGCCTGAAAGTTTCGGCATCAAGGAGTTTTGTTGAACCGGAAAAATTCATAACTGATGATCCGCTTTCCATTTTTACCCTGGAAAGATCCAGGCGGCCCCCGGAAAAACCGATTGCGGCTTCAAGGCTGTCTATTGCGGTATTTTCGAACCCCGGACCCTCCGCCCTGAGCATCGCATCCACGGAGGGCCGGGTGGGGTTTCCTGAAACATCCGCCTCCAGTGCCGCCGAGTCGCCAAGGACCCCTGGAACCCCGAATTTTTCCGCAAGCAGTCCTGGCTCAGAGACATCGATAAGGATTTTAAGGTCAAGCCTGTTTCTGATAATCTCATGGCTGCCTTCTGCCATGATCCGGAAATCAGAGCTGGCTGCTTTCATCCTTTCGATATTGACTACCCCTTCCTCTAAGCGGGTCAGGGCTGACACATCAATGTCAACTGGTTTTATATTTTTTGCAGACGATATTCCTTTTGCCTGTAATTGGGCTTCAATGTCTGCCTTAATCTCTTCCCAGATAACGCCGGTGCTGTCTATCCCTATCCTGCCTGAAAGGCTACCCTGGATTCCATCTATGCCGGGGAGTTTGGAAAACAGCAGGTTGGAAATATTTAAATCAAGACTGCAGCCTACTGCCTGCAGGTCGGTCAGGGGGGCTGTGAATCCATTGGAAAACGCCTGTCCAAGGTCCACTGTGCCGGAAGTTCGGATCATGCCTGTGCCGAATTCTGTATCAAGGCGCCTTATCGCTATCAGTCTGTCCTGCATAGCCATTTCAAGGGATACACCGGACAGATCCGTGCCCGCCAGATTCAGGTCCTTGCTATCAAGGCCGGCTTTTATCGCGGGATTACCCAGGCTTCCTTGAGCAGTTGCATTGAGAGTCACCCGGCCGGAAAATTCCCGGTCTATGCCTAATATTTGCCTTATTTCTGAAAGATCTGCTGAAGCATCCAGCATGATGTCAGGCTCAGGACGGGAAAAGACATTTAAGATTCTGCCTGAAACAGCCATACTTGAATTTCCGGATTTAAATTCAAGATCCAGCGGATCGAGGTTTTCTCCTGCCAGGGAAGTTTCCAGGAAAAACCTGTTTATGGGTGCGCTTACATCTTTTGTGTCTACCCGACCGTCCTGCACCAAGACTCGCAGTCTGCCGGATCTGTCGGCCAGATCCGCGTTTTGTGCCTCGATACTGAAATCGTTTATAAACACGTGCGGCTCCGGTCCCTGGGTATGGAAGGAAAACATGCCGCCTTGTAATGACAGGCTTCTAACCCTGACGTTGAATGCAGGTAAGCCGGTTTTTTCTTCATCCAGAGGTTCGGGTTTCTTAGTTCCTGGTGGCAGGGCCCTGAGTATGTTTAAGTCCCCGTCCGCCCCTGTATTCAGAAAGATTCCAGGCCGGCTTATTTTTAAGGATTCCACCAGCACCCTGCCACTTAAAAGATCTGTAAGCTTTATGTCGGCAAACAGGCTGTCCAGGGTTATTATCTGTCGTCCTTCCGGGTCCAGGATTTCTATATCCTGTATTTGGAAGCGGCCCTGGAAAATGGATACATCCTGTTTTTCCCAGTTCACATGGCCGGGGATCGCAGCATTTAAATGTTTCCGGATCAGATCTCCCGCTGTCTCTGTGTCGAGAAAGACCTGGAGGGCTGCGATGAGTACAGCCGCCAGCACGGCAGCGAACACGGGAAAAAGTATCAGAGTTTTTATGAAACGTTTTTTCATTGAGGTTTAGCAGGCAGATCTATGGTCGCCGAGGGCTCGTATTCACCTTCCGCTTCCAGCCTGATTCGGCCTCTGTGTTTGCGGATTAAAGCGTATGCTGTACTGAGAGAGGGCTCGGACTCCTCCCTTTTTGAGGTGGTAGAGTAATTGTAGACACTTTCTTAAGAATTATTTTATTGTAGTTAGGAGGTGTTTGTCTATCATGAAAAGAAGAAGGTATACTTAAGAATTTAAGGAAGAAGCTGTAAAGCTGGTAACGGAATAAGATTATCAGATTGAAGAGGGCGGGGTTTTGAGTAAATTAGGGAGCATTTGGCCGTTGGAAACGAGAGACAAGAAATGATGCTGAGGGGGGGCGGCAACCGGGGAACTGGGCACTCTGAGTTAAACCGCATGTGTCCAGAATATAATACTTTTTAGCTTGGCCCATGACCCAATTTGTTTAATGACTATGTCTGCTTTTTTGCAACCAAAATCGTCGTTATTGACAGTGAAATGGACCAAATTAAAGTATGATTCCATGTTATTTCAACTTTTAGGATTTCAAATTAGGTACTGATATGAATATAATGTACAATAATAAATAAAATAGACTTAATTATTTTTACTGAGCAGGCTTAATTTTGCATTCGAGCAAACAGATTCTTTTGGAAAAAATGGAAATGGTAAACAGATAAATGATGATTGATAAAATGGTTGCTGAAATCCCGCGCCAATTAGAAGCCGGTTTTATCTTTTTCCGGAAGAAATAATCCGCAAGAGGGACGGCAGAAAATGAAATCAGGAATAACCGTTTCTCCCTGTGAGCAGGAAGATTTAATTCAGGAAAAAATACTGGTTCCTATTGAGCATATGCTCTCTTCAGCGGTGGAAAAGACAGCCGTTCCCTTTCCGGTGGTAACTGTAAGTTATGCCCAGAGCCTGGACGGGTGCATAGCTCTTAATCCCGGAGAACCTTTCACCATCAGCGGTGAGGCTTCCCTGAAGATCACCCACGGTCTGAGGGCCATGCATGATGCTATTCTTGTCGGAATAGGAACGGTGCTTTCGGATAATCCCCGTCTCACAGTCCGGCTCCAGGAAGGCCGAGATCCCCTCCCGGTTATCGTCGACAGTAAATTGCGCTTCCCTCCGGACACCAATCTGCTGCGGAACAGCCACCAGCCGGTCATTGCCGTTACCGCCAGAGCCGATCCCGCCGCAGTAGAAAAATTGAGATCCCGGGGGGCGGATATTGTGTTTGTCAACTCCAACGAAGAAGGGCAGGTCCGTCTCCCGGAACTGCTGCAAGTCCTTTTCCGGCGTAATATCCGTACCGTGATGGTGGAAGGCGGTTCCAGGATACTCACCAGTTTTTTCCGAGAGCAACTGGTTGATCAGGTGGTACTGACTATAGCCCCCAAATTCCTGGGCGGGGTGCCGGCCATGGCTGATTTGACAGGTTCTGTGGCGGCCGGGCAGTCCCGTCTTCATAAGTTCCACCAGGAGGCCGCAGGCGAAGATCTTATCCTCTGGGGATCCATGAACCGGGGCATATTATGAAGCGGCAGGCCGTTTATTTCACCGGGGAAGGAACGGTGGAGGTCCGGGAGGAACCGATCACCTCTCCTGAAAAAGGTGAAGTCATGGTCCAGGCCCTCCTCTCAGGGATCAGTCCAGGAACGGAAAGCCTTATTTATTATAATAGGGTTTCCGAAGAGTCCCAGGTGGATCCTACCATTTCGTCACTGAACGGTTCTTTCAGTTATCCTCTGAAATACGGCTATTGCATGGTGGGCAAGATTATAGATACCGGCAGGGAGGTGGATAAATCCTGGCTGGGCCGGAAAGTCTTTTCCTTTCATCCCCATGAAAGTCTTTTTAATGTAAAGCCTGAGGACTTGATTGCTCTCCCGGAGACACTTTCTGTTGAGGATGCCGTTTTTTTCGCCAACATGGAAACAGCCGTGAGTCTTCTGATGGACGGAAGGCCACTCATAGGGGAGTGTGTAGGAATTTTTGGCCAAGGTATTGTCGGCCTGTTGACTGCGGCCCTCCTTGTCCGTTTTCCTATCGGCCTCCTTTTGACCCTTGATTTCCATGAGCTGAGACGGAAACGGTCAATGGAACTGGGAGCAGACTACAGTATAGATCCGGTTACTTCGGACAGCATGGCCTATACCAAACATCTACTTCACCAGCAGGGGAATGTTGACGGCTTTGACCTGACTTATGAGCTGACCGGCGACCCTAAGGCTCTTAACCAGGCCGCCTCTGCCACCGGATATGAAGGGCGGGTAATAATCGGCAGCTGGTACGGTACCAGAACCGCTCCCCTTGAATTCGGCACCCAATTTCATCGCAGCAAGATCCAGCTATTCAGCAGCCAGGTCAGCCATCTGCGCTCTGAACTTACAGGCCGCTGGAATAAGGAAAGGAGGGGGGACTTCACTGTACGTATGCTGACCGAGATCAGGCCTTCGGGTTTCATTACTCATAACTTTCCGGTCGACCAGGCCTCGGGGGCTTATAATCAGTTAATCAATAATCCCGGCGAGACGCTGCAGATAACATTTAATTACGACTCCTGAGCCGTATAAAGCGTAATAATAAAATCGCCACAGCTTTGAAAGGATCTCTGTAAGCACACGACTCTTTTACTACTTACAAATACTAAAAATCAGAGAAAATGTATAAGCTTGGAGTAAAAAGATCTTTTATAGCAAGACACTATCTGACAGGCGGGGATTTCGGCGAGGAAAACAACCGTCATTCCCATCATTATGAACTGGAAGTTAAGGTCTCGGGAGAAGATCTGGACGCCTACGGCTACCTGGTAGATATTACCGACCTGGAAACCGCTCTCGGCTCCGTTGTCACCAGGTATGCCGACTCCACCCTGAATGAGCTTCCCGAATTCGAGGGAGTCAATCCCAGTCTGGAAAACTTTGCCCGTCTTATTTTCGACCGGGTTATCATCAGGCTTAAGGCTGAAAATGTCACACGGATGACGGTCAAGCTTTGGGAGGATCCTAAGTCCTGGGCCGAGTACAGCCGGGAACTGTAGAGCTGGAATAATTATTATATGACGCGGTCCTGATCATGAAAATCGGCCTGGTTACCTACGATTCCCCTGATCTTTTAACCGGCGGTTATCTCTACAACCGATACCTGGTGGATTTTCTGGGGAAGGCAAATCACCGCACGGAGGTCATATCTCTTCCCGGGGGCTCCTATCTCAGTAACCTTTGCCATAATTTTTCCTCCGGGATTTACCGGAAGCTGGCAGCAGGTTACGATGTCTTGATCCAGGACGCCCTGGCCCACCCCTCTCTCTTTTACCTGAACAACCGGTTACACCGGGAATCGGACACTACTATCCTGGCCCTGGTCCACTGTCTGAGGAGCGTCATGTGCCGGCGGTCGCCTTTCCGTTCCATCTATAACAGGAATGAGCGCCGCTATTTTGAAAGAGTGGATGGTGTGATCTGCACCAGCAGTTTTACCGGTTCGATGATTGAGAACCACCTTAAGCCCGGTTTGCCTTCTGTGGTAGCGCGGCCCGGCGGCGACCGTTTTGCAGATCTCCCCGGACATTTGGAAATCCAGAAGAGAGCCGGCCGCAGCCATGAGTTCCGCATCCTCTTCCTGGGCAACCTCTTGCCCGGCAAGCGCCTTCATGACCTGTGTACTGCGGTGGCAAGCCTCCCGGACACGGAAATTCGCCTCTCTATCGCAGGATCCATGACCATGGATCCAGGCTACTGCGCCGCCGTCCAAAAACAGATCGACCGTTCCGGTCTCAGGCCCCGGGTTGATCTGCACGGCTCTCTCCAGGTAGAGAGACTGCAGGAGGAACTCCAGCAGGCCCATTTGCTGGCAGTACCCTCGGACTCGGAAGCCTTCGGTATCGCTTATCTGGAAGGATTCGCCTTCGGTCTGCCTGCCATAGGCGGCACTCGGGGAGGGGCTTCGGAGATTATTACCCACGGGGAAAACGGCTACTTGGTTAAACCCGGGGATGTCGCCTCCCTGAGCCGTTATTTACATAAATTGCATCGGGACCGGGAGATGCTTTCCCGAATGAGTCTGGCCGCCCGCAGGACTTATGAGAGTTATCCTTCCTGGAGTGACTCCATGGGCAAAATCCACAGCTTTATAAATGAGATCAGCTTAAAGGAAGGGACCGGTCCCTGCGGAAGGAGGTGATGAGACGGTTGGGGAATGAAATAGGCCCGGCCCGCTGAGCGGATTTTCTTTTCCGGGTTTCCCGTCCTCTACTATTTTCAGGATGGCTTCAAATTTGATTAAGAATTGTGTTATAATATTTTTAACGAAGATCTCTTTACCCTTCAGTAAGAGCCGTATTCCCGGGAAAATAAAATGCAGGAGAAATTAAGATTCAAGGAAGTTCTGCATGAGAGGCCGTATCCTTCGGGGCTTGATGTAATATGTAATCTGAAACATTTCGCCATCATCACTTATGCTGTTGACCCGGCCTCTTTGGAGGGATTGATCTCCGAGCGTTTCAAGCAGGATACAATATCAATTGACGGTAAAGAAGAGGCCCTGCTTTCTGTTGTATCTTTCAGGGCTGAGAATTTCACTTCAGCGGTTTGTCCTTTTCCTGAATTCAGAATGGGACAGGTCAATTATCGTACTTATGTTATTGACACTTTTACCGGTGAACGGTGCATATGGTTTTTAAGCACGATCCTGGACTCCTGGACCGTGGTATTTCCTCGTTATCTCTGGAAGCTGCCCTGGCATAAAGGAAAATTGAAATTTGAATGTGATTATGACAGTTCAACCGGACTTTATAATAACTACCTGATGGAAACCGAATCAAAATATGCTCCGGCCAGGCTTGAGCTCTGCCAGTATTCCGCCAATCCTTTTGACCTGCCCGGTTTTCCTGATACGGAGACAGGGCTGGTTTACCTTACCCACCGTCTGGTAGGATATTATTATCGAAGAGACGGGAAGTTGGGTACTTTCAGGGTCTGGCACAGGAAATTAGAGGTTAAGCCTGCCACTTTCAGTCAGATTTCATTCGGTTTCCTGTCAGGTCTCGGGTTAGTTGATAAAAATGAACAGCAGTATCCTCATAGTGTTTTATTGGGGCCGATGCATGAATTCACCATTTATCTACCACCAAAAGTCATAGAACAGGAGAATGGAAATGGAAACGGAAACAAAAGGGATCTATGAAGAAAAACTGCAGGCCCAACTGGACGAGTGGAAGGCGGAGATCGATAAGCTCAAGGCAAAAGCCGATAAGGCGGAAGCTGATGCCAGGATTGAATATTACAAACAAATTGATGAATTGAGAGCCCGGCATGAAGAGGCGAGTGAGAAACTTGCCGATCTTAAGGCGGCAAGCAGCGATGCCTGGGAGGATATCAGGTCAGGTGTTGAAAATGCAAGGGTCCAATTGGACAATGCCATGAGGAATGCCGCATCCAGGTTTCAATAACCACACAGAACTTTTAATTCATTCCACAGCGGCGGTTATCTGCATCGAGAATCGGTGTTTATTTATTGACAGCAATAACTTTGCTTATGATCATGGAGGCATTGCGATTTATATCGGCCACCTCTGTTTTTTGAGAGATAGTGATTGAAGCCTCGCTATTATGTTTTTTTGTAAAATTTATCATAAGAAATTCCGGCCTGATCTTGGCCGACTCCGGCTTTGAGAGAAAGATGGCAAAGGAGAGTTGTATGGCAAAAGAAAAAAAGACTATTGAAGAGAAATCAATTTGGGATGATGCCCGTCAGATGCTGCGCAAGGCGGAACGGGATGAGGTCGAAACTGCCTGGGAGCGCCTGGAGCAACAAAGCCCTCACTGCACGTTTTGTGAAAAAGGACTTTCCTGCCGAAACTGCACCATGGGACCATGCCGGATCAGCAAAAAAGCCCCTCTGGGAGTCTGTGGTGCTGATGCGGATGTGGTCGTAGCCCGTAACTTTGGCCGTTTTGTAGCCGGTGGATCGGCCGGTCATTCCGATCACGGCCGGGACTGCATTGAGGCCTTGCACGATGTGGCGCATGGACTGACCAAGGATTATGCCATTAAGGATGAAGTTAAACTGATTCGCATTGCTGATGAGCTGGGGGTAGAAACTGAAGGGCGAAGTTCCCTTGAGGTCGCCGGTGATTTAAGCGCTGAGTTTTATGCCAATTACGGCAGTCTGCTTGAAGAGGTTTCCTTTTTGTGCCGCCTTCCGGAAAAACGTAAACAGGTCTGGCAGAATCTCGGCATCACTCCCCGGGGCGTTGATCGGGAAATTGCCGAGATGATGCACCGGACCCATATGGGTTGTGATAATGACGCCGCCAATACCATGCTCCACAGTGCCCGCACCTGTCTGGCTGACGGCTGGGCGGGATCAATGATAGCCACCGAGATATCCGATATTTTATTCGGGACCCCGAGCCCTAAAAGATCCAGGATAAACCTCGGCGTTATCAAGGAAGATCAGGTCAATATACTGGTCCACGGCCATAATCCCATTGTTTCCGAAAAAATTGTGGAAGCGGTCAGCGATCCAGAACTCGTTGCCCTTGCCAGGGAAAAAGGGGCTGCCGGCATAAACCTGGCAGGACTTTGTTGTACCGGCAATGAGCTGATGATGCGCCAGGGCATTCCCATGGCCGGCAACCATTTGATGACCGAGCTTGCCATTGTCACCGGAGCGGTAGAACTTATGGTCGTTGATTATCAGTGCATTATGCCCAGCCTGGTTTCAGTTGGTAATTGTTATCACACCAGGATGATCACCACCGCTGACAAGGCAAAATTCACTGGAGCCGAACATGTAAAATTCGAGATGCATAACGGTATGGAGCAGGCCCGGAAGGTTGTCCGCCTGGCTATTAATAATTATTCCTTGCGCAACCAAAATCGGGTCGAAATTCCCCGGGAACCGGTTGAGATGGTTACCGGATTTTCTAACGAAGCACTCTTAGAAGGACTGGGTGGAAGTTTGACGCCGTTAATTGAGGCGATTAAGGCCGGAAAAGTCAGAGGGGCGGTGGCCATCGTCGGTTGTAACAACCCTAAATACAAGCAGGATTACTGCAATGTCAATCTGGCCCGGGAACTCATCAGAAAGGATATTCTGGTGCTTGTTACTGGTTGTGTAACCAGTGCAACCGGAAAGGCGGGGCTCCTGGTGCCTGAGGCCACTGAGATGGCCGGTGCCGGCCTCCAGGAGATCTGCGGTTCCCTGGGAATTCCGCCGGTCCTGCACATGGGCAGTTGTGTTGATAACGCCCGGATCCTTCAACTTGCCGCCCTCCTGGCCGGGGAGCTCGGGACAGATATCTCGGACCTGCCACTGGCCGGGTCATCCCCGGAATGGTATTCGGAAAAAGCTGCTGCCATCGGTACTTATTGTGTTGCCTCCGGTATCTACACTCACCTCGGCCATGCCCCCAACATCACGGGTTCCGAAACTGTAACCAATCTGGCACTGGACGGGCTTGATAATCTTCTCGGTGCCTGCTTCGGCATTGAGCCGGATCCTTTCAAAGCAGCTGAACTCATCGATGAACGTATTCGGCAAAAACGCCGGGCCTTGGGGCTTGAAGAATAATTTTCATTAATCTTGTCCGGAAAAATATACCAGCTGAGAGGAAAACATGGTCCAAACAGGGTGTTGCAAAAGGTTTGCTGTCCGCAGCCACTGAATGGGTAGCAGTGGCTGAGGGCTGTCATTGTAATAATCCACTTTAAGGGGGAATTTGAAATGATGAAACGAACGCTGACAGTATCTGCCTTTGCCGCTGTTCTAATTTGGTATGCCGGTCCGGCAATCGGGGCTGACCAGGGAAAACAGATTTACGGCAACCAGCTCATGACGCAGCAGGAGCGGAATGAATATCGCACCAAAATGCGCAACGCAGAAAGCGAGGAAGAGCGAGAACGAATTCGCCGGGAGCATCACGAAAAGATGAAAGATCGAGCCAGATCGCGAGGTTTGACACTGCCTGACAAGCCACCTGTTCAAGGAGACGGCATAAGGCCCGGTAATGAAGGTATGGGGCCCGGGGGCCGGGGTATGGGGACTGGTGGAGGTCGTGGCCGCTGATCCGGGTATCTTATAAAATTTTACTTCCCAAAGACGCGCCAAAAAACTGCACTTCTTGTTTTTGGCGCCTTAAGTGTAAAAGTCGTTTTGATGTTGTGTCCATAGAGTTTTTCCCAGCCTGCTTTCCCCCGGATTATCAACAATAACTTCTGGTCTATCTTCACAGGAATCGATTTTAAATCCACAATCGAAAAACAACCGCCGAGCATATCGGGTTGATAACTTCTTTTCCCCTTGTCTGTCTCGTCTTGTGCTTCTTATCTTTTATTGACAAATAAATAAAAAGGATTATGTAGATTCCGCCTACTAAATTCGCCGTTCCAGGGAGGAGGTTGAAAGCTGTTCTCCTTGTTTCTGGCCGTAATGGAAGAATAAGTCTTATTATCAACTACTTATAATTATGTTTGAAAAAGCTAAATACGAAGAATTGAAAAAAAGAGTTCAGGAATTAGAAGAAGAATGCCTTGCACGCCGGCAGGTGGAAAGTGACCTGATTGAGAGGGAAGAGAAATACCGGATGCTTTATAATAATGCGCCGCTGCCTTATCATTCTTTTGATGAAAACGCCTTGATACTTGATGTGAACCCTGCCTGGCTGAAGACATTTGGTTACGAAAGAGAAGAAGTTATCGAAAAAAGTTTTTTCGATTTCCTGCCTCCTGAATGGCAAGCCTACCTTGAGGATAATTTCCCGGAAATTAAACAGCGCGGTTTCTTCCATGTTCAGCAAATCAGAATAAGGCATAAGGGAGGATACTTTCTGGATACCTCCTTTGACGGGTGCATCGATTATTGGCCTGATGGAAGTTTCCGCCAGGGCCATTGCATACTCAAGGATATTACTGATCTTAATCAGGCTGAGGACCGATTGTATTTAACCCAGTATTCAATCGATAGAGTGAATGACTGTATCTTCTGGATCGATGATGACGGTAGGTTTACTTCAGTAAACGATTCCTTCTGCCGCCGGCTCGGTTATTCCCGTGAAGAACTGATCTCCATGAAGGTCTTTGAGATTGATCCTTTTTTTCCCCGGGAGAAATGGCTTAATCAATGGCAGGATCTCATGAAAAAAGATTACCTGACCTTTGAAACCGTTTACTGCACTAAAAGTGGAAAGATGTTCCCGGCGGAGGTGACCATCAACAGCTTGAACTACAGGGGGAAACAGTACAACTGCGCCATTGTCCGTGACATTTCTAAACGGGTACAGATCACCGAGGAACTTAACCAATTCAAATACGTACTCGACAACACCCTTGACATGATCTTTATGTTCGATGTCGATACTCTTCAATTTGTTTATTTTAACCGAGGCGCCATGGAAAGCTTGTCCTATACGGAAGAAGAACTCCTGGAGCTGCATCCATACGATATCAAACCGCACTTTTCGGAGCAGAATTTCCGAAAGATGATTTCTCCATTACTTACCGGAGAACAGGAGGTTCTGAATTACGAGACAATACACAGGAGCAAAAAGGGCCGGGAGTTCATAGTGGAAGCCTCCCTGCAGTTAGTGCGCAATCCCTACGGGGACAGGCGATTTGTAGCAATCGTGCGGGATATTACCGATCGTAAACGAAGTGAGGAAGCGCTGCTTAAGGCCAAAAACGAATGGGAAAATACTTTTGATGCCATACCTGACATCATTCTTGTTCAAGATGAGGATATGCGGATTGTCAGGGCCAATAAGAAAGCCCATGAGATTTTCCAGGTCGAATTCGGTTCATTAAACGGCAAATACTGTTATGAAGTTTTTCGGGGGACAAACGAGCCCTGCATTGAGTGTCCGGCGCTGTCGACTTTCAAGGAACATACCACCCATAGAGAAAATGTTACTCATAAGGACTTAGGCAAGATCTTTAATGTGACCAGCTCTTCCGTCCCGGATGAAAATGGTGACCTTAAGTATGTAGTAAATATAGTTAAGGATATAACCGAATATAAGAATCTGGAATCTCAACTCCTCCAGGAGCAGAAAATTGAATCGATCGGCAGTCTGGCCGGTGGAATTGCCCATGATTTTAATAATATCCTTATGGGCCTGTTCGGCAATATATCTCTTGCCAAGTCAGAGCTTGACAGCAGCCATCCGGTTTTCGAGGCTCTGGGGGAGGCGGAAAAGGCTATGGACAGGGCGACAAGAATGACCCACCAGCTTTTAACTTTTGCCAGAGGTGGAGAGCCGATAAAAAAGAATATCAGCCTTAACCACCTTGTCAGGAAGAGCGTCCGTCTGAATCTTTCCGGCAGTAATGTGGATCCTGTATATAACCTGGATGAAAAACTGTGGAATGCGGAAGCGGACGGGAAACAGATGGAACAGGTTCTTTCCAGCCTTATCCTTAATGCCGATCAGGCCATGCCGGACGGGGGCCGGCTTTATATATCCATGGAAAATGTGGAAATATCAAGAGAGGAAGTAGCAAATCTCAAGCAGGGGAAATATATCAAGGCAATAATACAGGATGAAGGAGAAGGGATAAATCCGGAGTATATTGAACGGATATTTGACCCTTATTTCACCACCAGGCATACTATGAGGGGGTTGGGACTGGCAATCGTCTATTCCATCATAAACAAACATGGAGGTCATATAAAAGTGTCTTCGGAGCCCGGCAAAGGGGCAAAATTCACCCTGTATCTTCCTGCTGTTGATTCAGAGCGGTTACCGGAATCAAAGCCGGATGAGGCACAGGCCGTCCCTATGGGACGGAGTCCCAAGATCCTGGTAATGGATGATGAAGAAATGGTCCGCAGTGTCTCTGAGAAGATGCTGAGCAGAAACGGATTTGCTGTGGAAACAGCCGTCAATGGCCAAGAAGCAATAGAGAAGTACAGGCAGTTAATGGATGCCGGTGAAGTTTTTGATATTGTTATTATGGATCTCAATATTTCCGGCGGGATGGGGGGGAAGGCAGCAATCAAGGAGCTTCTGCGGCTTGATCCGGAAGCCAGGGCCGTCATTTCAAGTGGATTCGCCGAAGATCCTCTTATGGCAAACTACGAGGAATACGGCTTTATGGATGTTGTGGAAAAGCCATTCAATATGAAGCAACTGATTGATGCGATGCAGAGAGTACTGAAAAGGTAATTTTATGTTAGAGATTTAGAAAGAGATATAGAGATAAATAAAATGAAGTCCGGCTTTTTGGGGTGGATGGATAAAAAAATTAGATAATATGAGAAGTCCCTGGAAAGATTGATCTGCAGAAGAAGGGGCTGGAACAAGGGGGCGTGTGTCTCGTAAAACTAATGATCAAAAGGAGGGGCAATGGAATTAAAAAAAATAATATTTACGGTTTCAATGGTATTTTTGCTTGTTTCATCAGCAGCAGTTGTGACAGCGGGGGATTTTGACTGGATAAAAAGTCTTAACATCAGGGCTGAAGCTGATAGATCAGGATTCAGGACGAGACTTGCCACACGCTTTAGTATAGATGATGCACAGATCAATGCCGTATTCGGTAGTGTTGAAAGGCCCGCAGATGCCTATATGCTGTTTCGTCTCCGGGAAATGTCGGCAAGACCTATGGACCATGTTATCAGGAAATACAGATCTAAAAAGGGTAAAGGCTGGGGAGCGCTTGCGAAAAGCCTGGGGATCAAACCCGGATCAAGAGAATTTCATACCCTGAAGCGGGGAAGCAGTTTTTACAACGAAAGTCATAAATACAAGGGTAAGGGCAAAGGCAGGGGTAAAGGTAAAGACAGAAGAGGTAGAGGAAGAAGGTAAGGACAGGATCTATCTAAAAGAGAAAGGAAAGCGGGCTTATCTGATTCCGCTGCCCGGGGCCGGGGCACTCTCTCATATACAGGCCGTTGGTTGAATAAGCTAATGGTCAATCCCGCCCCGGTTTTTCTTCTTGATTCGATCCGCCAGAATCCCTGCGGCAATGGCGTAATAATCAGAGCGGTTCCATTTAAGCAGGACATTAAAGTTGCCAAATATGAGGAAGTAGCGTCTTTCCCGGTCATCCGGCTGGATCAGCGAAGCTCTCACATTTTCGCCTGGATTTTTATTACTGTCTTTAAATTCCACCCCGTGCTCCAGCCAGAAGGAAACCGGCTGAGGCTCTCTGCTGCTGAGAAGTTTTTGGTCGATACTTCCCGGAACAAGGACTTCAGCTCCCCAGCTGCTGCCGGTTTGCCAGCCTGACTCCTTTAAATAGGAGGCTCCGCTGGCAAAAAGGTCACCTCCGGCTTTAAATACTTCCAGGCGGCCGTCTTTGTTAAAGTCAACCCCATGCTCCAGGAACACCGAAGGCAGGAATTGCAGGCAGCCCAGGGCTCCGGCCCAGGAGCCTTTCAGTTCGGCAAGGGATACGGAATTATGGTCAAGGAGGTGAAGAGCGGCAAGAAGCTCCTTTTTAAAAAAGAGGCTGCGGCGGGGGTCATAGGAGAGGGTGGCCAGGGCTTCCACAATGTCAAAGTCACCGGTGTTGCGGCAGTAGCCGCTCTCCATCCCCCAGAGGGCCACCAGGTAACGGGGAGGCACCCCGTAGCGTTTTTGGATTTTTTTCAGCAGATCGAGATTGGCATTCAGTTTTTCCCGCCCCTTTTTGATCCTGGAATCAGAGACCATCCTGTCCAGATATTCGGAAAGGGTCAGTTTAAACTCGGGCTGATTCCGGTCGAGTTCTATTACCCTGCTGTTATAATCTATGCCGGTCAGGGCGTTATCCAGAGTATTGGCCGAGATTCCGGTTGACAGGGCCTCTTTCTTGAAGTCTTTGAGCCAATCCTTGAATTCCCGGCTGTTCTCTGCCGGCGCTTCGGGAATTCCCTGGAAGAGTATCGTCCATAGAAAGAGCAGGGGCAGAATGAAAAGAAAGCGTCTTCCGGGGAAAAGCTGAATCATGATTTTATTGATTTTAACAGGGAGGTGATGATTTCGGCTGCCGCCTTTTGTTCCTCTCCGCTTCTTCCTTCGGTAATAGCTTGGCCGGAGCGTTCCGCCTTGCGGATATTTTTTGAAGCGGGGAAATAGCTTAACATCTTGCTGCTCAGTCCCTCATTCAGAAAGTTCACATCATCCTGATCTTCCACCATATTGCCGATAAAATAGGTTCGGGGGATGCCGGAATCCAGGGCCAGTTTTTTTATCTTTTCCGCAGTCCTTATGCTTGATTTAGAGGGGATGACCACAACAAGGAGAGCATCAACTCCGGCGACGGTCCCCCGGCCCAGGTGCTCCACTCCTGCCTCCATATCAAGGAGTACGGTTTCAGTGGGGGAGAGCAGGAGTTTGGTCAGGAGTCTTTTTAAGACCGTATTTTCAGGACAGGCACAACCTCCTTCGGCAGTCTGGATAGCGCCCAGGACCATCAGTTTCAGGCCATCCTTTTCCAGCATGAATCTTTCCGGCAGGTCGCTTATCTGGGGGTTAATATTGTACATAGGGGACCCTTCAACTTTGCCGGCCCTTTCCGCCAGCAGAGAGGTCATCTCCGCAATCGGGGTGGCTTTTTCCGGATCTTCTATTCCCAGGGTGCGGGCCAGATGGGGACTGGGGTCGGCGTCAATGACCAGAACTTCCTGCTTTTGCTCTTTAAGTTCGGATGCCAGGATAGCGGTTATGGTTGTCTTGCCTACTCCGCCCTTGCCGCTTATTGCTATTTTCATCGTATTCTCCTAATGATATACCTTCTGCTCAGCCGGTCAGAAGTCTCTATGTTGGAAGGTGGCGGCTGAGTGAATAACTTGAAAATTTATGATAGTTATAATATCGTAAATAAGGCATTATCTCAATACTTAGCTGAGATATCGCCCTGAATACCGGGCTCCCGGAATTGATTGATGCTGTCTGTACAAGGACTTACACAGACATTAACGACTGCATCTGCATCAGCAGGCAGTTCTTTTTCAATATATCCACAATCTCAAAGATCCCGGACTGCCAGGTTGACTATTCAGTTTGAAACCCTCAACCTCATTGACTGCCATGATTACCGGTATTGAGAAATTTATTAAAAACCCTCCACCCCGTCTGAAAGGAAAAAGGCTGGGTCTTCTCTGCAATCAGGCCTCCACTGACCGTCATTTAAGGCACAGCCGGTATCTGGTGGATGCTGCTCTGCCCGGGTCCTTGACTTGTCTGTTCAGCCCCCAGCATGGCTTTTATGCAGAAAAACAGGATAACATGGTGGAGTCCAGCCACAGCTGGGATAATGATTTAAATATTCCGGTCTTCAGCCTTTACGGGGAGAGCAGAAAGCCCTCCTTCGAAATGTTCGACCGTCTCGATGTCCTGCTGGTTGACCTGATTGATGTGGGAACCAGGGTATACACCTTTATGTCTACTCTGGCCTATTGCCTGGAAGCTGCAGCCCGCTGGGGGAAAACCGTAATGGTCCTGGACCGCCCTAATCCTCTGGGGGGGCTCAAGGTGGAGGGAAATCTGGTGGAATCGGACTGCCGGTCCTTTGTCGGGCTCTACCCTCTGCCCATGCGTTACGGTCTGACCCTGGCTGAGCTGGGTTGGCTCTTCAACCACCACTTCGGCACAGGGGCTGATTATGAAGTAGTCAGCATGGACGGTTGGCGGCGTGACATGTACTTCAAGGACACCGGTATTCCCTGGATACCTCCTTCACCTAATATGCCTACACCTGATACAGCCCTGGTTTACCCGGGTCAGGTAATATGGGAAGGAACCAATATTTCGGAAGGCCGGGGAACGACCCTGCCTTTCCAGTTATTCGGGGCTCCCTTTTTAAAACCTGAGGAAATTGTGGAGAGGCTTGACGAAACAGACTTTGCCGGTGCAAATCTACGCCGTATGGATTTTCAACCGGTTTTCCATAAATGGGCCGGAAATGTCTGTCACGGCTTCCAGCTTCATGTGTCCGAACCTGCAGATTTTTCCCCCTACCGGCTGTCTCTTGCTCTGCTGCAGGTTATAAGCCGGTGTTATTCAGACAGCTTTGCCCTGAAGGAACCGCCTTATGAGTATGAACAAGAAAGACTCCCCCTTGATCTCATCCTGGGATCAGAGACAGTGCGCCGGGCTATTCTGGCTGGAGAAGAGATCAGGGATATTGAAAACGGCTGGCAGGAAGACCTGGCAGAATTTGATGAGCTGAGGCGTGAGTATTTTCTTTATTAATCTCACTTGTGTTGCAAAGTCGGCTGAGATGAATTAATAATCGCTGATTGTGCTTCGGTTAATTCCCCTTCCCGGTAAAGGTCAAAAATTCGCAAGGAGCAGTCTATGCATATACAGCCAATAATCCTGGCCGGTGGAATCGGCTCCCGTCTCTGGCCACTATCCCGGGAGCTTTATCCTAAACAGTTATTGAGCTTCACCGAAGACGCTTCTCTGCTTCAGGCCACCTTGAAAAGGGTTACGGCTTTGGAGAATGTTTTGCCGCCGGTGGTTGTTATTGGTGAGGATCACCGTTTTCTTGCCCTGAAACAGATTGAGGAGCTGGATCTTCCCTTTGAGGTTGAATTTATTCTGGAACCGGTAGGACGCAATACCGCTCCTGCCATCTACAGTGCCGCGGAGTATTGCCGCTTAAAACATGAAGAAGACATAGTTCTTCTGGTCCTGCCTGCCGACCATCTGGTCCGCAGGGAACAGGCTTTTCAGGAGGCAGTCCGCCAGGCGGTGGAATTATGTCGACAGGGCAGACTGGTTACTTTCGGCATAACCCCGGCAGGGCCGGAAACAGGCTATGGATATATAGAAAAAGGGGAGGGTGACAAGGTTGTTTCTTTTGTGGAAAAACCGGACCAGGATAAGGCCAGGCAGTTTTTAGAGGCTGGGAATTATTACTGGAACAGCGGTATGTTCGCTTTTGACAGCCATCTTTTGATCCTGGAGATGGAAGAGCATTGCCCGGAAATGGTAAAAGCCATGAATGAGGCGGTTGACAAGGGGTATAATGACTCTCCTTTTTTCAGACTGGATAGAAAGTCTATGGAAAGGTCCCCTGATGACTCTCTTGATTATGCTCTGATGGAAAAAACCGATAAGGCTTCAGTGATTCCTGCTGATCTGGGCTGGAGTGATATCGGATCCTGGAAGGCCCTGTGGGATGTGGTGGATCGAGACGGCGACGGTAATGCCATAAGCGGTGATGTTATGACTTTGGGGGTGAGCAACTCGATGATCAGGTCGGAGCAGTCCTTGATTGCTGCCATAGGTCTTACTAATATGCTGGTGGTGGAAACTCCGGATGCAATTCTGGTTTCCAGTCTTGATAAGTGCCAGGAGGTAAAGCAGATTGTTCAGCGTCTGAAACAGGAGGGACGAGGCGAGCGTATCTTGCATCGTACCGTTTATCGGCCCTGGGGAAGCTATACTCTCCTGGAAGAACAGGATTCTTTCAAGATAAAGCGTATAACCGTCAATCCCGGGGTCAAACTTTCCATGCAGATGCATCATCACCGTTCAGAACACTGGGTGGTGGTTAAAGGGACTGCTGAGGTTATCTGCGGGGAGAAGGAGTACCTGGTTCTGGAAAATCAATCCACTTATATTCCCTGCGGTGAGAAACACAGGCTGGCAAACCCCGGGATCATCCCCCTGGAATTGATAGAGGTTCAGAACGGAAGTTATTTGGGAGAGGATGACATTATCCGTTTTGATGATGATTTCGGCCGGCAGGGGTATGCATAACTGCGATTATAAGATAGACAATTACCTAAGGTTGTTCCGTGATAATGAAAGTCCCTGCCCTTATGGCGTAGGTGATTCTGCTGTTTTCCGGCAGCAGCTGTTTCCCCGGCTTCCTGATCCTTTGTTTCATGAGTTTCTGGATGCCGGTTTCCGGCGCAACGGCAATAATCTTTATACCATGGTTTGTCCCGGTTGCAGTAAGTGCCTGCCTATAAAGGTTGATCCCTGTGAGTTTAAGCCCAATCGGAATCAGAAAAGGGTTTGGCGGAAAAATGGTGATCTTGAAATCAGCATGGACAAGCTGAGAATATCAGAGGAAAAGCTCAGGCTCTGTAAGAAATTTTTTGATGACCGTTTTCCGGAGACACATAATGATCCCCTGGACTATTATGGTTTCTTTTTTGCCAACATTATAACCAATACCCTGGAAATCGAGTACCGTATACAGGGCAGGCTCATCGGTTCATCAATTATAGATCTGGGTAATGAGTGGATGAATGCAGTCTATTTTTACTTTGATCCGGTAGAGGCCAAGCGTAGTCTGGGTACTTATAATATCCTTTATCTTATCGATTTCTGCAGGAAAAAGGGGATAAGGTCCCTGTATCTGGGCTATTTGATTCGGGAATTAAAGTCAATGGCTTACAAGGCAAATTTCAGGCCCCATTATATCCGGGATGAGAAAAGTGGTAAGTGGAAAATAGAAAAATGAAAGTAATATTGGCGGAAAAAGCCGGTTTCTGCATGGGAGTGAGAAGAGCGGTGGATACCTGCCTTGCCTTGGCTGAAGAGGGTGGGGATATTGCCACCTATGGCCCCTTGATCCACAATCCCCAGGTGCTGGAGTGTCTGAAGGAAAAAGGAGTCCGGATTCTGGAAGAAATGCCGGGCAGTATCCGGGGAAAGGTAGTAATCAGGGCCCATGGCGTTCCGCCTCTGGAAATAGAGCAGTTGGACAGGGCCGGCGCCGATGTAAGGGATGCTACCTGCCCAAGAGTTCAGAAGGTACAGGCTATTATTAAAAAATATTCCAGGCAGGGCTACGATACCGTCATAATTGGGGATCAGAATCATGCCGAGGTTGTGGGCCTGATGGGGTTCGCCGCAGGCAGGGTTTTTGTAGTCAGTGATACCGTAGATCTGGAACAGTTGAGTGCGCCTGCTCCTTTTATTATAGTCAGTCAGACTACTCAGGATGAAGAGGTTTTTCTCAAGCTCAGCGGGTTGATCAAAGAGCGTTATCCTGATTGCCTGATCTTTAATACGATATGTGATTCCACCCACAGGCGGCAGGAAGAAGTTCTCGGTCTGGCTGAGGAAGTGGATGCAATTGTGGTTGTGGGCGGCAGGGGAAGTGCGAATACCAGAAGACTGGGGGAACTTGCCCAGGGGATGGGTAAACCTGTTTTCCTGGTGGAGAGCGAGGATGAACTTGATCCGGCAGATTTGGCTGGATTGGACAGTGTCGGAGTTACTGCAGGTGCCTCCACACCCTCGTGGGTTATTGACAAGGTGGTTAAGGTGCTGGAGAAATTCTGATTATGCTGGATTGGTTTAAAAAGAGGGAAAATAAGGTAGACAGGACAAAGGGTGTTGAGGCAGCCTCTGAAGACAAGGGGGTTTTTCAAAAGCTCAAGGACGGCCTATCCAAGACCAGAAACACCCTGGTCAGCAGGATAGATACCCTTTTTCTGGGTAAGAAAGTGATTGATCAGGAGTTGCTGGATGATCTGGAGGAGATTCTGATTACCGCTGATATTGGAGTTAATACCACCCAGGAGCTGATTGATGATGCCAGGAAGAAACTGGACCGTAATGAATTGAGTGATCCCCAGGCCCTTAAGGAATTTCTTAAAGAAGATATAATCTCTTATATCCAGTCCAGTGAACAACCTGCTGATCTGGTCATGCCGGAAGAAGGCCCTTTTGTTATAATGGTGGCAGGTGTTAATGGGGTGGGCAAGACCACCACTATCGGCAAAATGGCCCATAAATTTGTATCATCGGGGCAGAGTGTAATGCTGGTGGCGGCTGATACATTCCGGGCCGCTGCCATTGAACAGCTGGAGATCTGGGGAGAGCGTATAGGTGTACCTGTTATTTCCCAGAGCAAAGGAGCCGATCCTTCAGCGGTAGTCTTTGACGCCCTGGACCGAGTCAAAAAACAGCCGGTTGATGTTCTAATAGTTGATACCGCCGGCCGTCTCCATACCAAGGTCAATCTCATGGAAGAACTCAAGAAAGTGAAAAGGGTCATGAACAGAAAGATGCCCGGAGCACCCCATGAGATATTACTGGTAATAGACGCGACTACCGGACAGAATGGAGTTTCCCAGGCCAAATTATTCAGTGAGGCCCTTGATATCACGGGCCTGGCCCTGACCAAGCTGGACGGTACTGCCAGGGGGGGGATTGTTGTTAATATCTGCCGGGAATTGAAAGTTCCCATAAGATTTATTGGTATTGGCGAAGCAGTGGAAGATTTACGTGACTTTGAGGCGGAAAGCTTTGTGGAAGCTCTTTTTGGGAATTAAAAATAAAAATTATATCAATTATTTCTTGATTTGTAATTTGCATCCTGTAATTGTTTATTAATGCCCTATTATCGTTATCAATATCACCCCCAGCCCGGCTGCGGCGGTTGTCTGCTCATCGCAGCGCTTCTGATTCTGCTATCCGGCGGCGCACCTTTACTTTTTAATCTGCTCGGTTTTTTCGTACTTACCGGACTTTTTCTGGTTTTCCTTCTATGGGCCGGACTTTGGATCTTTTCCTGGTATATCAGGCGCAGAGTAAGTGAGTATGAGAAGGCCCAGACGGAAGAACGCAATAATTTCGTCTCCCTTCTGATTCATATCCTGGTCCGGATAGCCCGGTTTGACGGCCAGGTCACCCGGGCAGAACTGCAGACCATCACAAATTTTTTCCGTGTCAATCTCCGTTACGGCCAGGAAGAGATGTACTGGGTCCAGGAGATTATCAAGGATGCTCAGGCCAGCGATGCCTCCCTCGATGACCTGTTGGCCACTTTCCGGGAAAGTTTCGGTTATGAGCCCCGCCTTATCCTGGTGGAACTTGTTTATCAGGTACTTTTCAGCAATGATTATGTAAGTGACCGCGATCTTGAACTTGCCAGAAACATTGCCGACTATCTGGATATCTCCCACTATGACCAACAGACTATAAGGGCCAAATATCTTCACAGGCAGAAAAAATCTATAAACCGGGAGCAGGAGTACTATGAAGTACTGGGACTCGAACCCGGTGCCTCTTTTGAAGAGATAAAGAGGGCGTATCGTAAGCTCAGTCTGAAATATCATCCTGACAAGGTAAGCAATCTCGGGGATGAATTTAAAAATATTGCCGAGGAGAAGATGAAAGAGATCAATGGGGCCTACCAATATTTCAAGGAAAAATACAATCAGCGATGAGCACGGTAAAAATATTCTGGTGCTTGAGCCCTACTATGGCGGGTCCCATAAGAGATTTCTGGAAGAACTCAGTCTTCATCTGCCCTACAACTTTTCCTTTCTTACTCTGCCCCCCAGGAAATGGAAGTGGCGAATGCGCTTTTCAGCTCCCTGGTATGCTGACCAACTCAGGCGGGTAGACCCGGTTGACGCCATACTCTGCTCCACCTTCGTCGATGTGGCGACCTTGCGGAGTCTCGCCCCCTCCTGGATAAACAGCATTCCCGTTTTCACCTACTTTCATGAAAATCAGTTCGCCTATCCTGTCCAGGTTGAGGATGAGAGGGATTTTCATTTCGGTCTGACCAACTACACCACAGCCTTGGCTTCAGACGGTATTGCCTTTAATTCCGTCTATAATCTTCAGACTTTTCTGGCGGGAGTGGAATGGATTGAAAGGAAAGCCCCTGACATCAGCTTAAGCAGTAGCAGGACCTTGGAAGATAAGGCAGTTATAATTCTGCCGGGACTTGATTTCTCTGATTTTCCGGAGCAAGGCCGGGGTAACGGTAACTGTGGCAAGGAGCCGGTTATAGTCTGGAATCACCGTTGGGAGCATGATAAGGATCCGGAAACATTTTTCAATACCCTTTACAGCTTGTCCGATCAGGGTTTTTCTTTCCGGTTGGCTGTCCTGGGGGAGTCTTTTCAAAGACAACCCCCTGTCTTTGCTGAAGCCCGGCAAAGGCTGGCAGATCATCTTATGTATTTCGGCTATCTGCCTGAACGGGCTGACTATCTGAAGATGCTGACCCGGGGCAGTACGGTTGTTTCCACCGCCAGACATGAATTTTTCGGTTATTCGGTTATAGAGGCGGTACGGGCTGGCTGCCGGCCGCTTCTACCCGACCGTTTGTCCTATCCCGGACTCTTTCCTTCCCGATATCTTTACAGGGAAGGTGATCTGGAAAAAAGACTGGGGGAAGTTATGGGGCAGGGAAGACTGGACCGAAGCGAATCATGCAGTCTGACTGATCGATTTGCCTGGGAAAATGTTGTTGCCGATTATCAGGATTGGTTCGAGTCCGTTTATTAACTGGCATAAGGCGGCGTTTTTGGTTTTATGTCGCTACCCCGGGTTTAATCCTGAAAACTGGAATTCATTAGGTAAAGTGTCTATTCAGGAATTCACAGTCCTGAGGGGACAGGTCAAAATGAAATTCCGCTTCCTCAATCACCTGCTTTCTCGTCTTTTCCGGGTGACTGCTAAGCTGTTCATTTACCCACTTCAGGACTTTTTTCATCTTGTCGTGGGAGCTTGGGACTTGAGATTCCATGTTTTTTTCTCCTTATAGCTTACCTGGTTCCGTCCAGAAATGCTGTTTCTCTTTGCTGTCAGTCTCCGTAAATAATCAAGACTAAAGATCCAACGTTTAATCTTTAGACTCCGGTTGCAGAATAACTCCAGCCAGGGGCGGGACCATAATGGCAACATGATATGGTGCCTTAGCAACAGGTTCATCTATCGGTACTTTCAGATCCGGATTATGGACATTGCTGCCCCCGAATTCCCCCATATCCGTGGAAAGCAATTCCTTATAATTTATCGGTTCCGGAACACCTACTTTATAGTCGTAATACACCTGGGAGGTCATATTAAGAAGACAGATCAGATGATCAGATTTATTTTTGCTGAAACGGCCATAGACTATTATTGATTTGTCCACATCTTCGTAATTGAGCCACTGGAAACCCTCGGGATCGGTATCCATCTCCCATAATGAGTTATTTTTCTTATAAATTTTGTTTAAAACCTCAACATAGTGCTGCAGGGTGGAATGAAAAGGGCTCTCTTCCAGGAGGTGCCAGTCAAGACTTGATTTGCAGTCCCATTCCGAATCTTGTCCTATTTCTCCCCCCATGAAAAGCAGTTTCTTGCCGGGTTGAGTCCAGAATAACAAATAGAGAAGCCTGAGATTGGCAAAACGCTGCCACTCATCTCCAGGCATTTTGTTAACAAGGGATCTTTTGCCATGGATAACTTCATAATGGTCCAGAGGCAGTATGTGTTTTTCTGAAAAGGCATAAAGGGAGGGAGAAATAAGGCTGTTATGATGGTATTTCCTGTACTGCGGAATACGGCTTAAATAAAAAAGGATATCGTTGGACCAGCTCCGATTCCATTTGAAATCAAATCCCAGACCTTCTTCTTCAACCGGTCTGGTCACCCCGTAAAATGAGGAAGATTCGTCAGCAATCATGACAGAGTCAGGATAATACCGGTGAACTATGGAGTTGAGATGTTTTATAAAGTCTATAGCTTCCACATTTAATTTAGCCGGATCCAACTCCTTTGGATCTCCGCTGAAATCTTTGTAGAACATGGAAGAAACCTTGTTTACCCTGATACCGTCAACATGGAATTTGTCCAGCCAGAATAAACTGTTGGCTATAAGGTAATTGGCGACTTCCCTGCGTCCGTAGTTAAAATAATGATTCTGTCGCTCAGAAGATATATCCTGTTCATTTTCTTCATATTCATACAGGGCAGTGCCATCAAATTTTGTCAGAAAATGGCCTTCAGGTGGAAAGTCTGCGGGCGACCAGTCCAGCAGAACCCCTATATTTTGTTGATGGCATTGGTCAACGAAGTACATGAAATCCTGGGGAATGCCGTATCTGCTGGTTACTGCATAATAGGCGGTGTTCTGGTAACCCAATGATTCGATCAGGGAGTGTTCCATGATCGGCATGAGTTCTATATGGGTGAATCCCATTTGCTTTACATAGGGGATAAGGGAATTCGCCAGTTCGATAAAATTGAGATAGCGTTCGGTATTGGCCGGGTCCCGCTGCCAGGAACCGGGATGAACTTCATAAATGGAAAAAGCCTGATCCTGCAGCAGGCCCTCCTTTCTTTTTTCCAGCCATTTATGGTCCTGCCATTGATAGTCGTCAATTTCCCAGACTATAGAGGCGGTTTTCGGGGGAAGTTCTCCATGAAACTGAAAAGGGTCGGATTTCTCTATGATATTGCCGGAATTGGTTTTTATTTCATACTTGTATATTTCGCCCTGGCTTATACCGGGAATAAATATCTCCCATATACCTGAAGAACCAATGACCCTCATTTGATTGCGCCTGCCGTCCCAGTAATTGAAATTGCCGATTACGCTCACCCTGCGCGCATTCGGAGCCCAAACCCTGAAGATGACGCCTCTGATATGGTCGATCTCCAGGGCATGAGCTCCCAGTTTTTCGTAAATGTTATAATGGCAGCCCCGATTGAACAAATGCTGGTCATAATTACTCAGCTGAACCGGGAAGCGATAAGGGTCATGAAAAATACTTACCTCATTGTTGCAGCTTGTTACTTCGAAAAAATAATCATAAACCTGGGAATCATTGTTTACGATGATCTCAAAAAGCCCTTCCTCTCTCATTTTGTACATATATCGCTTACGGCCCTGGCTTACCAGACGGACAGAGTCAGCCAGGGGAAGAAATGCCCTTATTATTACAGAGGAAGGATCATCTTCCAGAACATGGGGTCCCAGTACCCTGAAAGGGTCGGAATGGTTTGAGGCAATAACTTTGTCTAACTCGCAAGAAATATCGGATTGCATTATTTTGCCTTTAGATTTATTTTTAGATAAGATTTAGGTACTCAATTACTGGGTTAATTAAGCGATAACGAAAGTTATCGATTAACTAATTGTTTTGATCTTAGCATACAACATCAATATTTTTCCAAGTATTTTTTAATTATGGAAAGTCTGGCAGGGTACTTCCTTATAGCTACTCATCAGATGCCTGATCCCCGTTTTGCCGGACGGGTGATTTACATGTGCAGGCATGAAGATGAAGAGGGGGCAATGGGATTTATTGTCAATCAGCCTTTAGCAGATCTCACCCTGGCGGAATTGTATACCAGTATGAGTATGGATATTCCGAACCTTGATCTCCCCAATATATTCATGGGGGGACCGGTTGAAATGAACGGAATTTTTTTCCTGCACTCAAGTGACTATACTACGGCTAATTACCTTGAAGTAACAGAATCCATAAGACTTTCCAGGTCGCCGGCAATCCTTGATGCTATAGCAAATAACAAAGGCCCCCGGGATTATCGCTGCCTGATTGGTTATGCCGGATGGGCTCCCGGACAATTGGAGGAGGAGGTAGGGCACGAAGGTTGGTTGATCCTGCCGGCTTCCTATAATGATCTGTTTAAAACAAGTCCGGAGGCAATGTGGAAACAGATAGCCGCCCGTTACGGGATTGACATAACTACTTTCAGTGAACAGACCGGGTATGCCTGAGAAAGGGACTTATTTAATGAAGAAGGAAGTTTTTGAATGCCAGCGCTGCGGCTACTGCTGTCACGGAGAGGCCACTGTTTCCCTAACTGACCTGGATATTAATAGAATGTCCGATTATCTGGGACTTTCTCACTCAGAATTAGAAAAAAGATATCTGCGGAAGAGCGGAAGTTTTCTGGAGATGGAGATTGTGGACGGTCATTGCATATTTTATGAAGACAGGGGATGCTCTATCCATCCTGCCCGGCCCTGGCGCTGTGATCAATGGCCGTTGCATCCAAGTATCCTGACGGACAAAAACAATTTTCAAGCTATAGCCCGTTCCTGTCCAGGTTTGAACGCTGATCTGGGATATGAAAAGTTTTGTGAGATACTGCGCCGGCTTGAAAAACCGGAAAACAGGTAATGCGGTTTGAACTGATTTTTCCAGGTAAGACCAGAGAGGGTTATCTTCGGGAAGGAATCGAGGATTATGCCAACAGGCTCAGACGTTATGTAAAAGTCGATTTCAAAGTGATCCGGGAATATAAGGGAAAAGGCAGCGAGAAGTCGGTAAGGGACAATCAGACCGGCGAACTGTTGAAAAATCTGCCCGGGTCTGCCCTTATTCTGGGACTGGACAGCCGGGGGTACCAGCATTCTTCGGAAGAGTTGGCGGATTTGATAACCGGTTGGGAAAATCAGGGTAGGGACAGGGTGGCCGTGGTAATTGGCGGTCATCTGGGTTTTTCCCGGGAATTCCTGGACCGGGCGGACCACCTCCTGTCTCTTTCCAAGATGACTTTCACCCATGAGATGGTCAGGCTGGTTTTTCTGGAACAGCTCTACCGGGCCTATTCCATTAAGGCCGGGAGCAGTTATCATAAATAGCCGGATCAGTGAAAAGGGGAAAGTAGTTTAATAACTGTGGAATTAGAACTAAAAATTCAGAGCTGATAATTATGGGTGAAGAAGTAAAAAAGGAACTTATCCCCAGCTTGCGGGAAGGGGTTGATGTAGTCAGGATGATATTTTTCAAGAATATGAAGGATTATTTTACCGGCAAGTACCCGGAAGCGGGGAATGATTTTCCAGGACTTTGTGCCGCGGCGGTCATGAATGAACTCTTCGGCACCCCGAACCCTGAAGAGAAATTCGCCGGGTTTGCTGCAGATAATCGGGAAACGATCAACCGGGAATTAAACAACATCAGCACTCAATTCCCTGAATTGTGTATACCTCTTACTGATGCACTTCGTATACATTTTCTCTGCAACCAGCAGGAGGGTGTTGCCGGCGATCATGAGGCTACGCTGCGCCGGGCCCGGGACCTTGGAGGGCTGCTGGAAGACAGGGAAGTACCCCTGCCTAAAGGATTCATGGAACTGGTCGGCCGTCTTGGCAAGTCTTACGGCTTTATTAATTCCTGATCGCCGTTCCTTTTCTTAATTCTTCATAACTATTTCTGCAGAAATCTGCAGATTCCGGTCCCTGGAAAGTTTTGTTTATAGCTTCATTTGGCAGGCTTATTGTGGTAAAAGGAACGTGCAAACTAACCGGCACTGCATCTGCCCAAAGTCGGTTTGTGTCATATAGGTAGGCCTGTCAAGGTGCTTCAGACTGATTGTACACGTCTGAAGCACTGGTCAGCTAAATTCTGTTCAGGTGGTTACAGATTAATTTGCTGTCTCTGGTGGGCTGTTACAATGGAATTTGTACAGCACATTGAGGGCATTAACCGACAATCTAATTAATACAGGAAGGGAATATTGAAAATGGACGGCGGGACAAAAACGATTGATATCATGGCCGGCATATTCAGTCAGGCAACCAAAAAAATACTGGAAAAGAGTACCGGGATGAAAATCACCTATTCATCAACCTTGCAGAAAATTCCCAAGGTCCGCCTCTGTCCGGATATCGGCTGCTTCGTCCAGTTTAGCGGCGATTACGCCGGTCTGGTAGTGATGAACTACAATTCAAGTGCTGCCATGACTATCTACAAAAATTATATGACAACCATGGGGCTGCCGGAAAGTGAGCTGGCCAGGGAATCCACTTCGAATGAAGTTGTTGATACAATAGGCGAGATTACCAACCAGATTATGGGCAGGGCGATGTATCTGGTGGAAAGCAAATATCAGTTGAGCTCCTATTTTGGCCAACCCAAGGCTCTGGCCTTGAACAGTGCCATTACATTGTCTCCTGATATGGATTATCAGGACAACCGGCGAATATCTTTTGCCGTGGATACTTATAAGTTCTATATGGAAATAGCCCTGGAACAGACTGAATTCATCAGTTCCCTTAAAAAATAACAAGAGATGAGTTGTAACAGGAGTGAATAATGACAGCTAAATGCGGCAGCAGTGAAAAAGGCTGTGATAGTGGTAAATGCGGTTCCGCAGATGCGACTGCGGCCCGTCAGGATACGGCGATAAAGACTTCGCTCGGAAAAATCAGGAATAAAATTCTTGTTATGAGCGGAAAGGGAGGAGTCGGCAAGAGTACTGTCTCCGCCAACCTGGCTTTGGGGCTTGCCAAGAAAGGGCACAAAGTCGGGTTGATGGACGTTGATATTCATGGTCCTGATATTTGCCGGATGCTTAAACTTAATCATAAGCTGCGTGAACAGAAGCAGAAAAAAGGGGGGTTGGTACCACCCATAAAGGCAGATGAAAATCTGAAGGTGATATCCCTGGAATACATGATGGAAGACAGGGATGATTCTATTATCTGGAGAGGTCCGCTCAAGGTTCAGGCAATCCGTCAGTTTATAGCTGATATTGACTGGGGTGATCTGGATTATCTGATAATTGACGCACCTCCGGGAACCGGGGATGAACCCCTGACCGTAGCCCAGAATATAAAGGATGCCCAGGCTCTGGTGGTTACCACCCCCCAGAACATAGCCCTGGCTGATGTAAGGAAATCCCTGAATTTCTGCAAGCATGTGGAGCTAAAAGTGCTGGGTATGGTGGAGAATATGAGTGGTTTTATATGTCCCCACTGCCATGACACTGTGGATATTTTCAAAACAGGCGGCGGAGAAAAGACTGCAGCTGAATTCGGGTTTGAATTTCTGGGACGTATTCCGGTGGATCCCAGGGTAGTGGAGGCGGGGGACGATGGGAGCACCTATCTGAGCTCGGATGAAGATACCACTGCCATCAAGGCTTTCCGTGAAGTAATTGTCAATGTGGAAAAGAGAACAAACGTGGGCACTCCTTCCCTGGCCGGTACCGGGTTATCCTGTGCATCCTGTCAGGTTAGCGATACCTGCAATACTTAATTTTTAAACCTAAATCTTACGCCTTTAATATGATAATAAAACAGATGATAGTTGGTTCCATGGGGGTTTGCTGTTATATCCTTGGATGTGAAGAAACCTATGAAGGAGTGGTTATTGACCCGGGGGGCAATGACAATGATGTCCTTGCCGGGATTCGAGAGGCAGGGATAACTCTCAAATATATTGTCAATACCCATGGCCATCCTGATCATGTCTGCGGCAACGGGGCTATTAAGGAAGCAACAGGAGCCTCTATAGTAATGCATGAAGACGATATCTCTTTTTTCAACCGTCCGGATATCCGTGAATATTTTTCTATGCTTGGTCTACCCTTTTCCCCTCCTCCAGAAATACCGGTAAGAGATGGAGACCACCTGGATTTCGGCAATATATCCCTTCAGGTTATCCACACCCCCGGCCATACTCCCGGGGGTATATCGCTTTATTCGCCCCCTGAACTCTTCACCGGTGACACTCTTTTTGTTGGTGCTGTGGGCCGTACTGATTTTCCGGGGGGTGATACTGATTCCTTCCTGCGTTCCATTAAAGAGCGTCTGCTCACTCTTCCTGAAGAAACCAGAGTCTGGCCGGGGCATGGTTACGGCGGTTCCAGCTCAACTATTGGCCAGGAAAAGACTTCAAACCCGTTTTTAAAGTAAGAGCTGAAACTATGCGCAATATTGTCCTGGGTACAGCCGGGCACGTGGATCATGGCAAGACAAGTCTTATTCGGGCTCTTACCGGTATTGATACGGACCGTTTAAAGGACGAGAAGAAACGGGGGATAACCATTGAGCTGGGTTTTGCCTGGCTGGATCTTCCCAGCGGCCACCGGCTTGGTATTGTTGATGTTCCCGGTCATGAACGTTTTGTCAAGAATATGGTGGCAGGTGCCAGCGGTATTGATCTGGTCGCCTTTATTGTTGCTGCTGATGAAGGGGTAATGCCCCAAACCAGGGAACATTTCGAAGTCTGCCGTCTCTTAGGGATTGAATATGGCCTTATTATTATTACCAAGACTGATATGGTGGATGCGGAAATGCTGGAACTGGTCGAAGATGATGTCCGTGATTATTTCAAGGACAGCTTCCTGGAGGATGCCCCCATGCTCTTCGCTTCTTCAACTACCGGTGAAGGGCTTGAGGAAATTAAGCAGGCCCTGGATAGGATCGTTAAAAACTGGGAGTTGAATGAGGCCCACGGACCTTTTCGCTTAGCTGTAGATCGGATATTCAACCTGAAGGGTTTTGGAGCCGTGGTTACAGGGACCTCCATATCAGGCCGGATTACAACCGGATCCGAGATTGAGGTCTTCCCCAAAGGGGTTACCGGGAAAATCCGTTCTATCCAGATTCATGGTGAAAACGTGGAGGCGGTGGAAGCCGGAAACCGGACTGCCATAAGCTTACAGGGACTTGAGAAGGATCAGATCAGCAGGGGAGATATTATTTCTTCTCCCGGCTGCCTGAATCCTTCTTTTATGATGGACTGCAGTTTTATTTACCTGTCTTCCAACCGAAAGAAATTCAAGAACCGGACCAGGGTAAGGGTCCATCTGGGTACTGCTGAAATTATGGGCCGGGTTGTCCTGCTTGATAAAGATGAACTTCGTCCCGGTGAGGAAACGGATGTCCAGATTATGCTGGAAAATAAATTCGGGGCCTGGCCTGGTGACTATTATGTGGTCCGTAGTTATTCTCCGGTCACTACCATAGGCGGAGGAACCATATTCAATGGTTCCCCGCGGCGGCGCAGACGTTTCAGGGATGATAATGAGCAAGTCTTCAAGCTTTACAGGGAAGGCTCCTCTGAAGAGCTTTTACTTCATCATATAAGGGAGAGCGGTTGGCAGGGAATCACTGAAAAAGATCTTTCGGTAAAAATGGGGATCTTTGGCAAACAGTTTCAGAAGCTGCTGGAAAAACCTGTTTCTTCCCGCCAGGCAGTAGTAGTTGATTCTGACCTGCGGGTACTGGTGGCCGGCGAGGTTTTTCAAAGAATTTGCGACAGTATTATTCAGAAGCTGGAAGAATATCATCAAGAAAACCCCCTGAAACTTGGTTTATCCAAAGAGGCTTTGAGAAATAAGGTCCATGGCAGGCTGAAGGCTAAACTGTTTCAGTATTGCCTTAATTATCTGGCCAAAAAACAAAATATTGTTCTGGAGGAAGGGGTTGTACGCTTGGCAGAGCATAAGGTTCTTCTCCAGCAGGATGAACAGGATCTGCGGGAGGAGTTGAAAAGGTTTCTGGATGCCGCGGGCCTTCATGCCCCGACTCTTAAAGAGATCTACGCTCATTTTCCTGATGCTGCTCCGGAAAAAGTCCAGGAAGTACTTGATCTTCTGCTTAAGGATGGGACGGTCTCCAAGGTAGGCGGGGATCTTTATTTCTACAGTCCCCATCTTCAGACCCTTAAGGAGAAGCTGTCTATCTTCCTCAAGAGAGAAGGAGAAATTGATGCTCCCGGTTTTAAGGAGCTGACAGGTTTAACCCGGAAGTTTTCCATTCCTCTGCTCGAATATTTCGATAAAATAAAACTTACCTTAAGAGTTGGAGATAAACGGGTCTTGCGGAAAAAGTGAGTTATTTTGATGAGGTGAGAGAATCAGCGCTTTAATCGGCAATATTGACGGCCTGAAGAAGGACCAACTTAAGCAGCTGGAGAGGATTAAAAAAAGAAGAGTTCCCAGAGACCTCATTGTCTCTCCGCAGGTGGCGAGAGAACTCGCCTCTCTTTCCCGGGAAATATCCCGGCAGATCGGTATCCTGATATCCAGAAACGGCAAGGTCGATACCGTTGTGGTCGGAGATCGGAAAGGAATTGAATGGCCCAATTATGCCCATGTAAGGACCGGAGCAGGCCGCCTCAAGGGACTGCGTGGTGTCCATACCCATCTGAACGGCGAGGATATCACCGAGGATGATCTCATGGACCTTCTTTTTCTCCGTCTTGATCTGATGACGGTGATAAAAGTTGAGCAGAATGGCCTGCCTGAACGCCTTTATAGTGCTCACCTTCAGCCTGTCCCTAAAGAAGGGGAGGGGAATTTCCATTTTCTGGATCCTGTCCCGCCAACTCAACAGGAAGCCAACTGCCAGGAACTGATTACTGCTTTAGAGGAGGAGTTTGCCCGTGGTGGCCAGGTTCGTGAGGCTGATCGTGACCGGGACAGGGCTCTGCTGATAAGTGTCACCACCGAATCCCGGAAAGCGGCCCAGGAATCCATGGATGAATTGGTCGAATTAGCCCGCTCGGATGATATCGAGGTTCTTGATACGGTTATACAGCGCCGGGACAAGATAAATCCCAAGTTCATCATGGGTAAAGGCAAACTCAGTGAGATAATGCTTAAGTCCTTGTCTCTGGATGCCAATCTTCTTGTCTTCGACCAGGAACTCAACCCGTCCCAGGTACGTTCTATTACGGATCATACTCACTTACGGGTTATTGACCGCACTCAGTTGATCCTGGATATTTTTGCCAGACGCGCCCTAAGCAGTGAGGGAAAGCTGCAGATAGAGATAGCGCAGCTCAAGTACATGCTTCCCAGGCTGGGCCAACGTGATGATGCCATGTCTCGTCTTACCGGAGGTATCGGAGGAAGAGGCCCCGGAGAGACGAAACTTGAAATAGATCGCCGGCGGATTAATGAAAGGTTGACTAATCTGAATCAGCGGCTGCAGAAAATAAGCAAAGAACGACATCGAAGGAGGAGCCGGCGGCGGCAAAAGAGGCTGCCGGTTCTCTCCCTGGTTGGATATACC
>JBKHJR010000080.1:0-9763 GCA_046537975.1 Desulfurivibrionaceae bacterium | reverse complement strand
GTATAATGGAGTCGGGATTTCCAGAGTCGTTGCAGGTAAGCTCTTTGAGGTCATTGCTGTTTGTCCCGCTGCAGGGATTATCCTCCTGGTTAAAGTCAGTCCAACCTCCGGTGTTACTGGTGGTGCTGTTAGTGCTGCTGTTAATCATCCTGCCGATATTACAGCTGACTTCATCATCCTGTTTGATACTGTCGGTGCAGATGGCAATAGGCTGATCAACTTCTCCGGGTTTCAGTTTGCCTGCAAAACCGAGATAGGCTACAGCTTCAGCGGAGAGAGTAAAACTGTCATAGCCGAAGATGCCGGCAAAAAAAGAGGCTGCTGGAGCGCTTTCTCTCCTCGTCTTTACCCTGACGGCATTAATGAAGGTATCTAACGTATCCAGTTCGTCGGTGGTATAGTCCCATAAATCAGTGGGAAGAAGTGTATCGTTCGGAGTGAAGGTGCGGGTTTCAAAGCTCCAGTGACCGCGTTGAACATCTCCTTCATTGCCTTCCTCCCAGTTGACTTCGACCGGAATTTCCCCTTCCGTTGAGCTGGCTGCATTTGAAGTCGCCATATCATAGGCTACCTGATTGGCTCCGTCATTTACTGAGGTCCCGTTGTTGTCATAAAGCACGGCGGCGCCGGCCAATGCCCCGGAATCGGCGGCATTCTGGAGCTGATTTCTGACCATGAGGAGATTGCCGATGTCAATGGCCAGAGCGGTGAAGCCCACCAGGGCCACAATGGATATGGCAACAATAACGGCTGTCGCGCCTGATTGGTTTGTCAGCGGCTTAAGTCGCTTCATTTCCTACTCCGCACGCATGGTGGTGGTGGCTTCCAGATTGATCCCGGATGCCAGATCAGTATTAAGGTTTGGCAACAGGAGGAAATCGTACTGGTAATTGACCGTTACTGTTAAGGAATCCCCCGAGGTGAGATTCTCAGGGTCAGGCGGGTCAGTGTCCACTTCAGGATCAGTGGAACCATCACTGAAAGTAATCAGGTGGGCCTGACAGTAATTAAGGACAACTTCCTCGATTTCATCCTGGGTCATTCTGGTCGGGGTATCATAAACTATTCCGGCCCGGGCCCCCTCCCGGCTGGCATTGGTCAGCATCGCCTTGTCAAACAACAGGATGCCGAACTCAATTATACCGAAGAGAATAAGCAGCAGTACCGGCAGGATAAGGGCGAACTCGACTGCCGAAGCCCCTCTTTCCCGTTTTTCCGGTGCTGGATCTTTCCAGTCTTTAATCTTTCCGATAAAAGAGGTCATTACTGTCCTATAGATTCCAGGCTGATAACCTCGGACTGTTTCGATTCCTCGCCGAAGGTCCTGTTATGAACATCAATAACTTCCTCGGCTGTAATCCCTTCCCTGCCTGTGGGCACGGTGTCGATTACCCTGCCCGGATGGGCGATCTGTGAATCCCAGGCGGCCTGGCTGGCCAGGCCGAAATCCCGGTCCGCATGATAGGATTGACAGCCGCTTAGCAGAAAAGCTGCTGCAAGTGCAAGCAGAAGTGGTTTATTCATTTTCCTTATCCTCCGTTTCCTGGCCTTCTTTGAGGGGCTGATGGCCATATTCTCCTTCCAGGCCGCCGCTCCGGTCTTCTCCCCGGGAGAAGCTGTGCCTGCTCATAGCTGAATCACTGTCGGAACGTCCCTCCAAACGACCTTCCAGATAGAACTCGTAGCGGTTGGGAACATTTAGATGTTCTCCGGGGTAGTCGATTGAGCCTTCCTTGACCGGCTTGACGATATGAGGCGTCACCGTGATCAGCAGGTCGGTTTTGTTCTGCTGGAAACTGGAACTCCTGAAGAGGCTGCCCAGGATGGGGATATCACCCAGGCCGGGAACTTTATTCACGGTTTCCCGCAGGTTGTCCTGCAGGAGACCTGCCAGGGCAAGGGTCTGGCCGTCATGCAGCTGGACATTGGTGTCAAGCTTCCGGGTGGAGAGATTGGGAACCACAAAGTCCGTTCCCTCGATTCCGGCCGGAATTCTGCTGGTGGAAGAAATCTCACTCACAGAGGGGGCCACCTGCAGATTGATCCTGCCGTCGCTCATCAGTACCGGGGTAAAACTCAGGGCAACCCCGAATTCTTTGAAATCCACGGTTATCGAATCATTGTCCTGGGGGACGGGAATGGGGAATTCCCCGCCTGCCAGAAAACTGGCTTCCTGGCCGCTCTGGGTCACCAGCCGGGGCTCGGCAAGTATGCGGGCCAGTCCTTCCGATTCCAGGAAGTTCAGTGCGGCGCTGAAATTGTCGATGCTGAGAAAAATGTTCGCCGGATTATCCTCAAAATTAAGCAGTAAAGAGCCGGGAGACATGTCTGAGCCGCTGAAATAGGGGGTGGTAACCCCGTTTCCAGCCACACTCTCCGAGAATTTGTCCATAACGTTGCCCACTCCGGCGGCTGCATTGAAATCGCTGCCGAGTTTTCCCAGCCCCATGGCCCCCTGCCATTCTTTATTCGAGTTGCGGTTTAATTCAGCGAATTTGACTTCCAGCATAACCTGTTTGTTGCCGGCAACCTTGAGGAGATTGGTAATTCCCCGGCCGGAGCGGCCGGTACCCTGGCTGCCTTTGTTGCCTCCGCCGCTTTTGGGGAAAAAGCTTTCAGTCAAGCGGATTACCTGCTCCATGACCTCGGGTCCGGATACCGTGCCGCTGAGCACGATACCGGTTTCCGAGCCGTGGACCTTGATATTTTCATCCGGATAGAGCTGGTGCAGTTTTTCCTTGAGGCTGGTCAGGTCCAGAGAAACCACGACGTCAAGCAGAGTTTTCCCTTCTCCCTCTTCCCAGAGAATCATGCTGGTGTATCCTGTTTCTTTGCCGTAAACATATACATAATGAGGGGAGAGAACATTTACGTCGGCGATCTTGGGACCGGCAATGGTAATACGGCTGACCGGATGGCTCGTTTCGATGGTGTCGGACCCGCCCAGCCGCAGGTTAAGAGTCCGGCGTTCCTCTGCCAGGCCGGGGGCGCTGCAAAAGAGGATAACGGGCAACAGCAGCAGGCTCGTCCTTAAGGCCGTGATAAACCGCAAATCATGCATTTTTAAAATCTCCTGATCAAAATCTTTCTTCTGATTGACTTTCTTTGAATTTGATTTCCTCTCTTTTCGAGGCCCTGAGAATCTCCACGGCATGAGGGGAAGGCTTGGGGCTGTATATCCTGCTGCGGAGAACCGGCACCGATTTCCGTTCCGGCTCCGGTTCCGCTTTGGCCACCTTGACCTCGGGTTCGTCAACTTCTTTGTCGAGCGGATTGCGCATAACCAGGTGAATACTGCCTTCATGGGTCTGCAGAGCCAGTTTTTCCGATTCCTCCGGTTTAATCTGCAGGGTGACGGTACGGACCACCTTGGCCTTGCCTTCTTCGTTGTAAGTTTCCTGGGCAATAGCCAGCACCTTGATTTTCTTCAGGATGGTTTTGGCGGTCTTCCGGTTGTTTTCCTTCTGCATCCCGATGACATCGACATAGGAGTTGGGCTGGACAAAGCCGGAGACCCCGATCACCTCGTTGACCTTGATGGACATGGCCCTGTAGCCTTGGGGAATCAGGGCGGCAAGGCCGGCCCCGGAACCGGGCTCAGCCAGTTCCGCCTTAAGCAGGGGCTGCCCGGCGACGAGCCTGGTTACCGCTACCCGGTCTTCCACCTCCTCCACCTTTTTGAAGGCCCCCCTGGGTACGTTGGCTTTAGGCCATTGCGTCATAGTCAGGTTTTCCCGGGTCAGCCGGGCGCCCACATCAATATCCTGGGAGGCTATGACGATCTCGGTGAGCGGCACGGTGTCCTGTTTCACTTCCCGGCTGGAGCCGGTCTGGCCGGAAAGCCAGCGATTGGCCAGGAAAACGGCCAGAACTCCAAACAGAATTGCGACACATAAAATGAGGGCCGGATGCATCTTGCGCATTTTTTTCTCCTGTTGCTACATAATCGTGTTAGATGATTTTCCCCCAATTAATAAAAGCGAAGTAGCCCAGGGCAATGGCTGCGGCATAGGGTAGCCGGATATTTGAGGGCGCCGGTTTCAGGAAGTATCGATCCCTGGTATAGGCGTATTTTTGCAGTGATCCCACTCCATTCTTCAATGTTTGCAGAATGTTGCGGCTGGCCAGGTAATAGGCGGCGGCAATTCCGCCGCCGATCAGGCTGGTATAAAGAAAGACCTGGAAAACCGCGGCCGGACCGGTGATGGTGCCCAGTGCCGCCATGGCCTTGACATCCCCGGCCCCCAGCATCCGGAACAGGTAGCCCGGAAGGAGCAGGGCAAGGCCGGTCAGAAGGCCGCCCAGCCCGATCAGAACACCGGCCGCCCCGTTTGAAAAGGCATGAAAGCCGAAGCCGGTGATTATCAGAATAAGATTTATTATATTGGGAACCCTGGTATAAAAGGTGTCGGTAATTGTAATAACGAGAAGGAAGAGAGAGACAAAAACCAGAGGCGACGACTCCCGGCCCTGGTAGAGGAGAACCAGGGCGGCGGCAGCCGCCAGCAGGCCGGTGCCGTAGCGGCATAATGCTACTCCTGCTCTCATTTTGTTTCTGCCTCTCACCTCAACCATTTTAATTACTAACTAGTGGCGTTACCACCCGGCATTGCGTTTGAAGCATCATTGAATGTGGTTTCGACATTCTCTCCAAGTAAGGTTACCGCTCCAATGATCACCACGGCAATCAGGGCGGCGATAAGGCCGTACTCCAGAGCAGTTACTCCTTCCTCCTCTTTCAGAAAACCGGTTACCATCTTCTTCATCTTTTCCATGACTTACCTCCTTTTTCAGTTTTTGAGAAATATCCCTACCCGGCAGGATAGGGTGACCTGGTTTGAGGAGTAAGGTAGCAAGGGGAGTGCCAAAAAAACAATTTAGTGCTTTAAATCGTGTAATAGTTTGATTTAATTGAAGTAAAAAAATAAACAGAGCCGTCGGCCCCCTAAAAAAGCTGTGAAACAGCCTTGCTTTAATGTGCAAGTTTTTGCAGTTATTTTTTCAGACAGGAGGAAGTGCTGCCGGAATATAAGAGACCGGCATCTGCAGAAGCCGGGTTTTTGTGATCAGGACAATTACCGGGTAAGGACTGTTCGAGGAAGGGCGTTACTGAAAAATCCGGGGTAGAGGCTGTTCTTGTCCGGGGTGCCGGTTAAGGAAATAAGCCGGATTTGCCGGCCCTTGAATAAGCTGTGAAACAGCCTTGCTTTAATGTGCAAGTTTTTGCAGTTATTTTTTCAGACAGGAGGAAGTGCTGCCGGAATATAAGAGACCGGCATCTGCAGAAGCCGGATTTTTGTGATCAGGACAATTACCAGCTAAGGACCGCCTGGGGGCAGGGAATTACATAATAATCCTGGTAGAAATTGTTTTTGTCCGGGAGGGGGCGGCTAAGGAATAGGCCGGACTGCCGGTCCCCTGAAGAAGCCGTGGAAAAGCTTTGCCTTAAGTATGTAAATTTTTGCAGTTATTTTTTCAGACAGGAGGAAGTGCTGCCGGAATATAAGAGACCGGCATCTGCAAAAGCCGGGTTTTTGAATCTCAGGATTTTTTGGCCTCAGCAAACCAACCTGTTTTAAATTCGGTGTCGCGATCGTATTCCGGGATATAGGGCTTGAGGTCCAGGAGCGGGGTGCCGTCGAGGATGTCCAGGTTCCGGATATAAACCAGGTTGTCTTCAATCCCTTCCAGTTCTACAACCGAGATGCCGATGGGGTTGGGGCGGTTGGGGGAATGGGTGGCAAAGAGGCCGTGGCTCCGGGAATCCATGGGAGGCCATACCTCGAGTTTGTATCCCTTGCTGCGGTGGAAATGGCAGATCAGCATAATGTGGGAGAATCCGTCCAGATCTTTGAGTCCCTCCTTATATTTTTCAAAAATCTCCACGGTTGCCCGGACACCCTGGCCGGCTTCAGGACTTCTGGGAATCCCTTCAAAGGTTTTGAAAGGGGTGTGAACCACTCCGATGGGACTATAGCTTATTTCCATCTTTACTCCCGACTTTCTGTTTGGTAGCTCAGGGAGGCCAGGACATCTCCGGCTGTTTCCCGGGATATCTCCAGGCCGTAATCAGCCCGGAGCCGGTCGGCAATTTCCTGTTCACCGGCGGGGGCGGGTTTCATTTTTTCGATAAAATCGGTCAGGTCTTCCATTATCGCCCAGGGATAGATGATCCAGCGCCATTGTTCCACTTTGTCGGCAAAATAATCAGGCCGGCAGGAGGAGGCTGTTTTGTAGTGCAGTACAGCGGTCTTCAATTCTTTCGGGCCAATTTTTTGGTGGACATGCTCAAAAGCGACTTCAAAAGTATCACCGCTGTCTGCGACATCATCAACCAGCAGCACCCTTTCGACCTTAATCCGGTCCGGCAGGGGATAGCGGATTTCAGCCCTGGAGCTTTTCCGGGCGCCCCGGTAGTGTTCTATCCTGAAACCGACCAGGTTCATAATGCCGAGATGGTCCGAGAGGATGCGGGCCGGCAGGTAACCGCCCCGGGCTATGGCCACGATCAGGTCCGGTTTGAAGCCGCTTTCCCTGATGAGTCCGGCCAGGCTGCGGCCCAGGTTGTAAAAGGCCTGCCAGGAAACCAGTTCACATTGCATTTATGGTATTCCTTCAGATGATATCATTATCTTAAAAGCAGGGCCGGCCCCGGTTGCGTAGCTGATGGGCCCTGTTTTCAGTAAGTATCAGGCAATAAAGTTGATAATATACTTGCCAGCCACCGCCAGGACACAGAAGCAGAGGATTAATTTGATGGCCCGGGCGGGCAGGTATTTCTGGCATCTCGCTCCCAGATACATGCCGCAGAAGCCGCCGATCCCGAAAAGGATGCCCAGGTGCCAGTCAGGGGCCACTGACATGGTGCTGTAAAAAGGGGCCAGAAGCTGATAGATGATCACTCCTGCCACGGAAGTGACAAAAGTCCCCATCAGGGCGGCTCCTGCCACGGTGTAGACCGGGAGATGGAAGAAGGCCACCAGGATCGGGGCCACGATCGCCCCGCCGCCTATGCCGTAGATCCCCCCGACAATGCCGACCACAAGGCAGAGGAAAAAGACCGCCGGAACAGGGAAGGAATAATCCTGGCCCGAGAATTTGAATTCCACCCTTTTCAGGGTGAAACGCGTCTCTGTAACCACAAAATCCGTTTTTTGTTCTCCGCCTTTTTTGAGCCGGCCGGGTCCTTTTTCATCTTTCTTCAGGGTGTCGGTAAGCAGTTTTATCCCGATATATACCAGAACCAGGCCGGCGAAGAATTTGAAATTCTCGGGATCGGGCAGGTATTCCAGACGCACCCAGGCGCCTATCAACACTCCCGGCAGGGTGCCGATGATCACCGCCCAGGTCAGGGGCCAGACCATGCGTTTTTCTTTGACATAGCGCCATACTCCCATGGGGATGGCCACTATGTTGAAGAGCTGGTTGGTCCCACTAACTGAAGGAGCGGTATAGTTCAGGACGCTCATCTGATAGGGCAGAAGGACAAAGGCCCCTGATACCCCGCTCATGGAAGTAAAAAAAGAGACTATAAAGGCGACCAGGGGGGGATTGAAGGCCCAGGTCTCCACTCCGGAAATCGGGAAGGTCAGATATAAAAAATCCATGGGACAGAAACTGGTTAAATTTATTATTTTCAGTCAGGCCGAGGTCTTGAATACTGAATGTCAGCTTAGCAGAAACAGGCTGCTTTTGTAAAGTTTTTGCCGGACCTGCTTAAAAACATCTTTTCTCCGGTTTCCGGAACGAACAGCTCCAATTTTACCGTCAAGAGGTTTATCAATCACCTGACGATACTGAAATACCGTGACATTAAGGGGCTGACGCCGGATAGAGGCAGAGACTTTAGGCTTTACCGCCCGATCAGACAGGAATCTCTCCACATCAGGGGTCCCCAGGTCACGGGGATGTATCCTGCAGTCAAAAAATGAATATAATGAAGGATTCATTGGCAATAGTTGTGCTCGGTGCGATAGGGGTAATGGTGATAAGCCGGAACCTCGCGGACCTGATCCCTTAATTTTAGCTGCGGATTTGGACGGAATTTGGGTTTTTTCCCCATATTATCTGTGCTAATATCGTAATTTAAATGGAAAAGTGGTGAGGCAATGTTATATATGAATAATGTTTTCCATTTTTAAGGGAATAATATCGCAATAAGTGGCAAAACAGGGCATTTATTAGGGCCAATATCATGGAAACTTTCCACTTATCAACACTGATTATGTGGCAGGAGGCTGAATGAGCCGACCTGAAATATTGCTGGTTTATGACAAGGAGTGCCCGGTCTGTAATGCGTACTGCCGGGTTGTCCGGATCCGAGAGAGCGTTGGCGACCTGAAAATCATCGATGCGAGAGAGCACAGCGATGTCCTGGATGAGATAACCGCAAAGGGTTTAGATATCGACCAAGGCATGGTTCTGAAAATGGGAGATCAGTTGTATTACGGTTCAGATGCCATCCACGCACTTGCATTGATTAGCAGCCGTTCTGGTGTTTTTAACAGATTCAACTACTGGATGTTTAAATCGGAAAGAGTGGCCTCTTGGCTTTACCCTTTGCTCAGGTTCCTTCGTAACTTGCTGCTCAAAACTCTTGGTAAAACCAAGATCAACAACTTACGTGTGCCCGATAACGATCAATTTTAGACGCCCAGTCGGGCGGCTTCGCCGGGATGTTGTAGTGGTGTATGCGTTGGGCAAGCTCACATAACGAGGCGCTCCAGCCGATGCGCTTCTTGATGTAGTCCAAAGTGGATACTTTTACTGGACTACATCAGTTTTTTGCACACAACAAATAACATTACCCCAAGCGAAAGGAGAGGTCTGATGAAGAAGTTAATGATAGGGTTTGTTGCTTTGGCAGTATCTTTGTTTTCGTCTGTCGGGTTTGCTGCCGCGCAGGACCCTGAACAAAAATTTATTTTACCGGTGCACTCTTTTGAGATAAGGCCGGAAATTTCTCACATTGAGTATAAAGAGCCCGGCGTGATGGAAGAGGAGGGCATCATGTACGGGATAGGGGCCGCCTATACCCTTCGCTCCCCAGATGACTACATGCTCCAGGTCGAAGGTAAGTTCAGCTATGGTCAAGTAGATTACGAGAATTCCGGCACTATGGATGATATAGATGACTACATGTTTGAGATCAGGGGGCTGCTTGGGTATGATTTTAGGATATTGGACAAAACCATGATAACCCCCTATGTCGGAGTAGGATACAGATACTTGAATGATGATATGAGCGGAATGACAAGTTCGACCGGAGCCTCCGGATATGAACGGGAGTCAAATTATTACTACAGCCCTGTAGGAATTAAGACCCTCAGTTATATTGGGAACGGGTGGTTATGGGGAATAACTGCAGAGTTTGACTATTTCTGGAAAGGAAAGCAGAAAAGCCACTTTAGCGACATTTTGGCTGGTTTAAATGATCCGGAAAACGACCAGGATGACGGCTACGGATACCGGGCATCAATAGAATTCCGGAAAGAGCTCGGTATGATGAGCTTTGCCATAGAGCCTTTCATAAGATACTGGGATATCGACGAATCTGATCATGAGGATGTAACATATCACGGATCGGTTATAGGAGATGGGTTTGAACCGGCCAACGAATCAACAGAAATTGGAATCATACTCGCGGTGATGTTTTAGTAGTATAGAAGATAGCTGCCGCACCGACCGCCCTCTTTATAAGAGGGCGGGTTTTTGTTTGCCTGGCAAAGCCGGGCTTCCGTCCGCTTGAAAGAGAGCGGAGATA
>JBKHJR010000079.1:0-10158 GCA_046537975.1 Desulfurivibrionaceae bacterium | reverse complement strand
GGCAAAGAGATAGGCCTTGCCCTGGCCCGGCAGGGAGCTCAGGTCATTCTTACCTGGTATGACTGGCCTGAATCTCTACCTGCAATGGAAGAAGAACTTAACGCCACGGGGCAAGGGCATATGACCATGCAGGTTGACCTCCGTCACCCCGGAGAAATAAGGACACTTTTTGCCGACATTAAAAGTAAATATAACAGCCTGGACATCCTGATCAACAACATTGAACGCGGTGGCATGCCTGTAGTTCACGGCGGGTATACCTCCGAACAATGGGATCTGGAGATGGAAACCACCTTGAAGGCAAAGTGGTTTGTCTTTAACGAGGCCCTGCCCCTCCTCAAGGCCGGTGGTGAAGGGACGGCTATAACCCTGTCTTCAATCTCCGGGATCACCGGCCGAAGCGGACCGGCCGGACTGATCTTCAACGACGGCTATAGCGCTGCCAACCGGGCAGTTTCTTCCTTTACTGAAACCTGGGCCAGGCAGGGGGCTCCGGAAGTAAGGGTTAATGAATTAATGCTTGGTTTTTTTGAAAGCCGCCATGCCGAGGGGACAAGAGGCTGGCCCCTGCTGCAGGAAAAGCAGCGCCAGGCAATCCTGGATCACACCCTTCTGGGTAGAACCGGGAAATACAGCGATATCATCAGCGCCGTCTTTTTCCTTATTCAAGACGCCCCTTTTATGACAGGCAGCGTAATAAAACTTGACGGCGGCTATACCCTGGGTGGTGAACAGGTCCCGGATCTGCCCGAAGGAGTGGTTTAACAACTGCAGGCACAGCCGCCGGCCGGCAGTTCATCCTCCTGTTCCGAAAGACTCTTGACCGCCCAGTCCGGGATCTGCTTCATGACAACCTCCACCGCCTCTTTCTTGAGATCATCATCCTTCAGTCCGGGATTTTCTTCCTTAACCTCTGAAAGCACCTCCTCGGCATCGTACCAGCAGAGCTCCCTCCCCTTTTTATCATAAACCGTCAAAATACGACGATCAGGTTCGTGGAGATGTTCCTCTTCCACAATATTGCCTACAATCTCCATTGCCTTCTCATAGGAAATAAACTGTATCTGTTCTTCTGCCATTTTTATTCTTAATCCTTTATTTTGGTTTTGAATACTTAATATCTAACCGCCCAAGTATAAGATGGGCTGAATGATAATTTAAGGCCTAAAATTCTAAAAAATTCTTACTATATAGTTTCCTTTAACTCCGTTCGCGGTAAGTTCATTCATTCTCTCGAATCATAATGCCTTAATCAAGCCAGTGATTCAGGCCAGAAAAAGCGCTGATACATATTCTGGGCATACCTGTCGGTCATACTGGCTAAAAAATCGCACACCCGCCTCTCCAGGGAAACACTTTCGGCAAAAGAACCTATCTCCTGTTTAAGAACCTCAGGATTTTCCAACAAATAAAGATACAGTTCCCGTAATATCTTGGAAGCCTTGACAAACTCATTGTGCACCCGGGGTGAACGGTAGACGTTATAATACAGAAACCGGCGTAAATCCTGCATGGCTTCGCCCACTTTATTTTCGACCCCAAAAATAAGGCCATTGTCACCAGGGCGGGTTCCGGACAGAACTCCCTGGATCATTACCAGCGTACGGCGGGAATGGGTCTCTCCCAATACGTCCTGACAGCTCGCCGGAATATCTCCTTCCCTGACTACTGAACTTCGGATTGCGTCATCCAGATCATGACTAAGGTAAGCGATTATATCAGCGTAACGAACCAGACAGCCCTCTGCTGTCACCGGCAGGTCATGGTTATTGCTGGGAATTACTTCCCCGTAACCTTTGGAATGCTTTAATATCCCGTCTCTTACTTCAAAAGTAAGATTAAGCCCCATACCGTTATTTTCAAGGGTCTCCACCACCCTGAGGCTCTGCTGGTAATGAGAAAACCCGCCTGAAAACAGTTGGTTCAATACTGTTTCACCGGCATGGCCAAAGGGAGTATGCCCCAGATCATGGCCCATGGATATGGCCTCGACAAGGTCTTCATTGAGGGACAAGGCCCTTGCCAGGGTCCGGGCAATCTCCGATACTTCCAGGGTATGAGTCAGTCTGGTCCGGCAATGATCTCCGGTAGGAGACAGAAATACCTGGGTCTTGTGTTTTAAACGCCTGAAGGCTTTGGAATAGACAATCCTGTCCCGGTCTCTCTGAAAATCGCTACGTATGGGACAGGGTTCAATTATCCTGTTCCGGCCTCTTGATTCACTGCTGAGACAGGCATAAGAAGAAAGGTGAACCTTCTCCCGTTGTTCCGTCTCCTCCCTGACCGATTGGGACATTAAGCAACTTGCCTTGCCCATTGGATTATTCAATTAGCTTCTTTACCAGTGAACGATTCATCATATACCCTACCACACATACCGGGGATGCGATACAATGCACCAAAGTGCGGTAATACTCTTTCCTACTTAAAAAACAAGTTCCCGGAAACCAAAAGCTTAGAATTCTATCCTCTGACCTCTGTCTGCTGCACCCCGGGTTCGATCTGCATCTTCAGGAGACAACAGGAAATACGGTTTAGCGGCAGCCCTTCTTCACTATAATCTATGTTTCCGGACTGTAGCAACTTATTCATAACACATCCCTCAGGGATGTTAAGTTTAAAAAACAGATCTTCGGTTAATCCCTCATTTTTGACCATTCTGTTGTCCTCTACCCTATAGGCGCTTACCGGGTAATCCTCGCATAATGGACAAAGATAAACCCGGCCGTTGGGAAAGATAAAGTAGTTTTCCGCAACCAGCCCACCGCATTCAAATTCTTCTCCGGGCTCCAGAAATACTTTGGGATAAATCACTTTAAGTCCCTTGTCGGCAGCACTTCGGGCAACAGAAGGAATAATCCCGGACCATTCTTCTGGAGTCAACTGCAGTCTATCTCCTTCCGCGGCAGACTTACCTCTTAAGCCTATTACCTGGATGAAAAAACGCTTTACTCCCAAGTGATTGAGTAGATCAGGCATTTCCCCCACATAATCCAGATTCCAACGACTGACGGTATATATAACACTGACATCGAAACCCGCCTGTACCGCCTGTTTGATATTATCACGACAGACCTCGAAAGAACCGGCGCCTCTGATGGGATCGTTAATCTCCGGATCCGGACCGTCAAGGCTGAAGCTCAACACTGCCTCTGCCGGCTCTATCCTTTCCAGGAGTTGATGGAAAAGGTAACCGTTGGTATCCACGGTAACCGATTGATAACCTATGCCATTGGCGGTTTTAATCAGATCAGCGAGATCAGGGTGAAGAGTGGGCTCACCTCCCAGAAAAATCACATTTGTCTTTTTCTCAGGGTCATAAAACAGATTCAGCCAGTCAAGGACAGTTTGGCGGGGCAGAGTCTCGCTGCTGTGCTGCTCTCTGTTTATATAGCAGTGGCTGCAGGAGAGATTGCACTTGGTGAGTATATGAAAAAAAACGTTACGTTCCGCCCGCTTGAAATTTACGGTCTTACTTTCCAGTTCAAAGTTCACGATTATGATGGTTCAGGTTTACAGGCGATGGGCTATAATTTGCCTAACACCTTCTTGCCGTTTCGTAATTAAGCATCCAGCAGCCCCAGGGTATACCTGGCCAGATAGGTATCTTTCAGATAAGAAGAATCCGAAGAACTGAAAAACTCCTTGAAAAGGGCCAGACTTTTTTCCCGCAGTATGAATGGCACAATTTCCGTCTCCTGACTTCTGTAAAAAATGGGCAGATGAGAAAGATTCAGACTGGTGCCGCCGCCCATGGCGTCCTCATAGCTGTAGACAACGGAATCCACCTGATTTATCAATAAGGCCCCATAACACATCAGGCAGGGCTCAAAGGTAGAATAAAAAGTGACCCGAGCAAGATCAATCCCTTGCCGGGATTCACTTAACTGCCTGAGACAGCACAACTCAGCATGATCCAGTTCATTTCTGCCCTGTAATCGGCTGTTGATTCTCCGTCCCCGGGCAACAACTTCATCGTTGTACACAGCAACACATCCTACCGGAAATTCTCCTGCAGACAGGGCATCTCCGGCCTCCTGCAGAGCTATCTCCATGAAATACTCATGCCTTTTTTCAGATGACATAAACCACGGATCTCCGCCTCCATGAAAACATAACAGATTTCAAACCAGCTTCCAAATCGGTATCTCCAGGTATTCTCCCTATCAACAACCGTCATCAGGGACACTCTTGTAGTTGCCCCTGATATCAGATTTTATCAGTACTTCGGAGGAAATCATGATCAACCCGATCCGCTAAGTCCCGACGGGCTTTGCCGATAAGGTCCGTGGCCGTAGCGACCGCCCCTCTGGTCAATTTTAGGCAGTTGGCCTTCTGGGCCTTGGGGTCATGTTTAACATTCTTGGAGAGAACCCGGCAGCAGGTGGAATTAAATTCCTGTCGAAAACGGTCATGCATCTCCTGGACTATTTTCTTGTACTCTTCTTTGGTAAAACCATTTTCGTTATGGGGACTGAGGAAAAGCCCCAAAACGTTCACCGAAGCGGCAAGAGCGCCACAGGTGCAACCTGCCCCTCCCATGCCATGACAGAAACCAGCCCCCATCTGCAGGGCCTTATTGGTGGGGAGATCTCCCTGAAAACCCTGGTTCAAAGTAACCATCACCGCCTCTGAACAACACAGGCCATGGTTTTCAAAAAGGTTGCCGGCCCGCTCTGCGGCGAGTCGGCTTATTTCGGCAACATCTTCACCGCCAACTTTTCCATTTAACATAACATTACTATTCCTCAAATTATTAAGCTCTAAATTCTTAGTTCGCTATACTTTACTAAATAAGACCCTGTCTGTCCTGAAGAAGGGCAACCTTCTCAGCCTCTGATCAGTTAACCTGCTCCGCCTTGTTGAAGGTTAAATGATCCTGATCCGCAGCAAGGTCGATTCTGATCCGGTCTCCTTCCAGAAAATTGCCTTCAAGGATCTCCATTGCCAGTTTATCCTGGATATGCCGCTGAATGGCCCTCTTGAGAGGACGAGCACCGAAGGCCGGATCATAACCGACTTTGATTAAAAATTCACGGGCAGAATCGGTTAATTCAACTTCCAGTTTCTGATCAGCCAGACGGTCTTTCAGATAGCGAAACTGAATATCAACGATTTTGCTCAGATGCTCCTTATCCAGAGCATGGAAGGTAATAATCTCATCAAGCCGGTTGAGGAATTCAGGCTTGAAGGTTGAGTACAGGATATCATCAAGCTGCTTCTTCAACTCCTCACTGTGTCCCCCATGCTCCATTATCAACTGGCTTCCCAGGTTGGATGTCATAATCAGGATAGTATTCTTGAAATCAACGGTTCTTCCCTGCCCATCGGTCATCCGCCCGTCATCCAGGATCTGAAGCAGGACGTTAAAGACATCTGTATGGGCCTTTTCTATCTCGTCAAAGAGAATAACCGAATATGGCTGACGGCGGACAGTCTCAGTCAGATATCCTCCTTCTTCATAGCCCACATATCCGGGGGGTGCACCGATAAGCCTGGCCACGGAATGCTTTTCCATAAATTCCGACATATCCAGCCTCACCATTGCTTTTTCACTGTCAAAGAGAAACTCGGCCAGGGTCCTGGCCAGCTCTGTCTTACCCACCCCGGTGGGTCCAAGGAAGATGAAAGACCCTAAGGGGCGATTGGGATCCTGGAGACCTGCCCTGGCCCGGCGCATGGTATTGGCTACCGACTCTATGGCCTTTTCCTGGCCTACAACTCTCTCCGCCAGTTTAACCTCGGCCTTGACCAGTTTCTCTCTCTCTCCCTCCATCAGTCTGTTCACCGGAATTCCCGTCCACTTGGCGACAACCGTGGCAATATCACTGTCAGTTACCTCTTCCTGGAGCATGGTCTGATCCTTCTGAACTTCGGCCAGACGCTCCTGCTCCTCAGACAGTTTTTTATTCAGCTCATTAATCCGGCCATAACGGATCTCCGCTACCTTACTCAGGTCTCCCCGGCGTTCCGCCTGCTGCTCTTCGGCTTTGGCCTCGTCGATATCCGCCTTAATCTTCTGAATATTCTGAATAACCCCGCGCTCCAGGTCCCACTGGGCCTTCATGGAATTTAATTCCTGATCAAGTTCAGCAATCTCCTGTTCCAGATTCCGGAGACGCTCTTTAGATGCCGGATCCTTTTCTTTTTTCAGGGCCTCCCGTTCTATCTCCAGTTTGGTCCGCTGGCGCTGAATATCATCAATCTCGGAGGGAAGGGAATCCACCTCGATCCTCAGTTGAGAGGCCGCCTCATCAATCAAATCAATGGCCTTATCCGGCAGAAACCGATCGGTAATATAGCGATTGGATAGGGTGACTGCCGCCACTGTGGCCGCATCCTGGATACGGACGCCATGATGGACCTCGTACTTCTCTTTGATACCACGCAGAATAGCTATGGCGTCCTCCGGCGTAGGTTCCTTGACTATGACCTGCTGGAAACGTCTCTCCAGGGCGGCGTCTTTTTCGATCTTACGGTACTCCTTGAGGGTGGTGGCTCCTATGCAACGCAAATCGCCGCGGGCCAAGGCGGGCTTCAACATGTTGGAAGCATCCATTGCCCCTTCGGAGGCCCCTGCTCCTACCAGAGTGTGAATTTCGTCTATAAAAAGGATGATTTCTCCCTGTTTCTCTTCAATCTCCTTTAATACTGCCTTGAGCCTGTCCTCAAACTCTCCCCGGTATTTGGCTCCGGCCACCAGGGCCCCCAGGTCCAGGGCCATTACCTGCCGGTCCCTGAGAGAAGCGGGAATATCGCCCATAACAATACGCTGGGCCAACCCCTCAACAATAGCGGTTTTACCGACCCCTGGTTCACCAATAAGAACCGGATTGTTCTTGGTCCTCCTGGACAGAACCTGGATAACCCTTCTTATCTCGTCATCCCGGCCGATAACAGGATCCAGTTTGGATTTTCTGGCCAAGTCCGTCAAATTTTTGGCGTACTTTTCCAGAGCCTGGTACTTATCTTCCGGATTCTGGTCGGTTACCCTCTGACTGCCGCGGACAGACTGCATGGCCTGGTAGAACGAATTTCTTTCCACTCCCTTTTCTTTAAGCATGTCCGCACAACGGGAACCGCTTTCATCCATAATGGCCAGAAATATATGTTCCTGGCTCACATATTCATCCCCCATATTACCGGCCTCCTTGAAAGCCTGATCCAGGACTTTTTTGAGCCGTCTGGAGGCATATACTTCACCGAAACCGCTGCCGCTTACCTTGGGGATATTATCCAATAAATGTTCCACCCCCTTCTTAACAGTACTGACATTGATTCCGATTTTCTGGAGTACGGGGGTTACTACTCCACCTTCCTGTTCAAGGATAGCGGCCAGAAGGTGTTCAGGGACAATCTCCTGATGACCTCTGTCTTCAGCAAGGCTCTGGGCCGACTGTAGAGCCTCCTGGGACTTCATGGTAAATTTATCGAACTGCATATATTATCTCCTCTTTTCTTCTCTTATTCAGTTCAGAGAATCAGATATTCTTTCTATAATCTAACAAGTCAGGCACAAAGACATATCACACTGAAAGATGTCCAGCCTGATCACCACTCAATAAGCTGTATATCTAACTAATAAGGAAAGGGGAGGGGGATGTCAAGCATATGACAGGTATTTGTGGGGAAAAAGAAGGCGGCAGGCGCCCCATGAAAGAACGGAGAAGAATTTGGATGATTAAGCGCAGACCTGGTGCCGACCCAGTTTTTTGGCCTGATACAACTTTTTATCTGTCAATAAAAGCCAGTCTTCTTTACTCATTGCAGGCTGCCATTGAGAGAGGCCGATACTGACCCCGAGTTTTCGGTAGTTATCAACTTTAACGCCTAATTCGGAAACCGCCCGGCAAAGCCTTTCTGCAAGTACCCGGGCCGCCTCGGCATCAGTGTTGGGGAGCAGCAGCATAAACTCATCACCTCCCATCCTGGCCAGGAGATCACTGCTCCGAACCAGGCCGGCAAAGGTTTCAGAGATCTTTTTCAGGACCTCATCACCCGCGGCATGGCCATACATATCATTAATCGACTTGAAATTATCCAGATCCAGAGCAACGAGAGTCAAAGGCTGTTCATAACGCCCGGCGGTTTCCATCAGGCACTCTATTCTCTCATCAAAGACTCTCCTGTTGGCCAAACCGGTAAGACCGTCTTTTTTGGCCGCCTCAAAGAGATATTCAAACTCCAGGGCCCGGTCCACAGAGCCTTTTAAGACTGAAAGGGCTTCATTTATCAACTCTCTTTCTTCATTTTTTATGGCCCGGTCATTACTAAAAATCAGCACCAGGCCGCTTAGATCCAGGGACCCCAGGTACCAGTTATGAACATAATACTCCTCTTCATACCAACACCCCTTTTCAGCCTGACTAAAGTTTTTAAACAGGTATTCGGCAATATTAACCACTTTGGCCCGTTCAGGGCCGTGGCAGGAACAGCAGATATATTTTTTATTGCATTCGGGATTGTGATAACCTGCCAGATGATGGGGGACCTGGGGCATCAACCATACGGAAAAGGCCTCAATGACAGAAGCCAGGTCAGGAGCTGCAGCAAGCCTGGAATAGAGCCTATTTAAAAGGTGGAGATGCTCATTCCTCTTTCTGAAAGACTGCAGTTCATCCATCAATCCGGATGAATCATAAAGGTGGCATCCAAGCTGAGAATTATAAGTAGTTGCCCAAGAAAGAATTGTTGCATTCATGAAGCTTTTCCCTAAGTAGCCTTAAATCAGGTTTGCCGGTTTTACATTTACAATTTTCTTGCTAATTCCATGCCAACTACTCAAGCAAACTTAAATTGTACTGTAATACCGGCAAAGGCATTAGGAACAACCCCTGAAAATTTCTGCGATAAATAAAACTCCTGACAGCAGCACCCGGAAACGGAAAATTTTGCCGGGATTAGCATTTTTTGCCTGCCAGTCGCCTGCGGCGGCCCTCTTTATAATGAATTTTAGTCAATTTATTGACTATCACAAGATTAGATTCTTGCTCAAAAATGTATTGGGATTAACAAGTGGTAGTGAGGAGGGTAATAACGGGACTTCTTAAGGAGAGGTAACGGGCTAATACTTCAAGCCGACCCGGTCACGAACCTGGTCAAGGGTGGGAGCCGCCTTCTCCCGTGCTTTCCGGGCTCCTTCCGCCAGGATCTTTTTAAGGTGAGCAGGATCCTGAACCAGTCTCTGTCTTTCTTCCCTGGCCTCGCGGAAGTGCTCCCAGAGAATATCCACCAGTTCCAGCTTCAGATGGCCATAGGCTGCACCACCGTTTACATAAAGATCCCGCACCTCTTTCACCCTCTCAGCCGGAGCAAACAGCTTGAATATATTGTAAAGATTGCACCTGTCCGGATCTTTCGGGGAATCTACCGGGGCTGAATCAGTAACAATGCTCATTACTGCCTTTTTAAGCTGCTCTGCCTCAAGAAAGATACCAATGGTATTGCCATAGGATTTCGACATCTTCTGGCCGTCCGTGCCGGGAACGGTAGCCAAATCCTCATTTATTTCGACTTCCGGAAGGATAAAAGTGTCATCAAAGACATGATTGAAGCGCCCGGCGATATCCCTGGCCACCTCCACATGCTGTTTCTGGTCTTTGCCAACCGGGACAACGTCAGCCTGATACAAGAGAATGTCAGCCGCCATCAGAACCGGATAGGAAAAAAGGCCGTGACTGGCTTCAATTCCCTTGGCCACCTTGTCCTTGTAGGAGTGGCATCGTTCCAAAAGTCCCATACTGGTTATAGTGGATAATACCCAGGTCAGTTCCGTAACCTCCGGCACATCGGACTGTACCCAGAAGATGCACTTTTCCGGGTCCAGTCCCAGAGCCAGAAAATCAGCCGCTGCCTCCAGAGTGCCTCCGGCCAGGTTCTCCCGGTCATGAACAGAGGTCAGGGCATGATAATTGACTATAAAGGCATAAAGTTCGCCCCGGGCCATATTGGAAATCATAGGCTTCATCATCCCGAGGTAATTACCTATATGGAGCTGGCCTGATGGCTGTATACCTGATAAAATTCGCATTATTTACGGTTACGGGTTACTGGTTTAAAGCTCAAAGCCTTAGATAATACAATTCAGACCCTGTCCTGTAAACAAAAATCGAGTAGGGTGAAGCGGGGTGATCAACTCCGCTTCATCCCTCTCACAGA
>JBKHJR010000024.1:0-36874 GCA_046537975.1 Desulfurivibrionaceae bacterium | reverse complement strand
CCCCAGAACCGTCCTCATGAACTTCTGCATGAGAAAATTTTCTTCGTTGGTGGCCCGGGCGCAGGAAAAGCCGGCAATGGAATCGGAACCGTACATCGCCTTCACATCAAAAAAATTACGGGCCACAACTTCCAGGGCATCGTCCCAACTGGTGGGCACCAGACGACCGTCCCTGCGGACCAGAGGAGTAGTTAGCCTGCTCTTGTCCTTGACAAAATCATGACCGAAACGTCCCTTCACGCATAAGGCGCCATAGTTGGGAGCCTGATTGTTGTCAGCGGTCGCCTCTATTATTGTATTGCCTTTGACCCGCAGAATGATCTGACAGCCTACACCGCAGTAAGGGCAGGTTGTCCTGATATCTTCAACCTCCTCATCAACAACCGGGACAATGGCCGCCTTTTTTGTCAGGGCTCCGGTAGGGCAATGATCAACGCATCTGCCGCAGGAAACACAGTTTTCATTGAACCTGAAGTTTATTCCCGAAGGATTGCCGTCATCATCCACGTTATCGCAGGACAGATCAACGGCGTAATATTCACAGGAATTCTTACATCTCTGGCAGTATATACATTTGTTGAGATCGACCTCAATAGCTGGGTGGGAGGCATCCACGGGATATACCGGTTTCCGCCCCATACCTGTTTTATTAAGATTGACCTTGTAGTCGATATCTAACTGCTTGAGTTCACAACCCTCAAAAGCCTTGCACCCGCAGGAAAGGCACCTTTCCGCTTCCTTGCGGGCCATTTTCTCATTGAAACCAAGTTTAACCTCATCAAAATCCTGAACAGCCCTTTCCGGCGGCCGGCCAGGCATTTTCTCCCTTAGTTTGATGGGTATTCCGTCAAAGTTTGCCAGATCCACATCATCAAAGGAGCTTCCCCGGGTGAAGTTGAATCTGCTCGGGGCCGGAGCCTTTGGATTTCCGGTTATATAAGCATCTATATTGTCGGCTGCTCTCCGGGCTGAGACAATAGCCTGAATAACGCTCCTGGTACCGCTGGCGGCATCTCCTGCTGCAAAGATTCCTGGAACAGAAGTAGCTGAATCTCTGGGAGAGGCCTTAATAATATTACCGGGTTTAAGCTCAAGCTGACTCTCCAGTTCACCCTCATAGCCCCCTTCACTTAAAGCCATCTGACCCTGGGAAGAAATAAGGGTATCAACCCTGAGGGTCTGAGAGGTACCAGGGATCGCTTCCGGAAAACGTTTGCCCTTTTCATCCGGCTTTCCATAACGCATTCGGACCAGTTCCACTTCGAGAGCACCCTGGGAATTCTCCTGAATTCTTACTGGAGAGGCCATAAGCAGAAATTGTACACCTTCCTCTTCAGCCTCTCTGATATTGCGCTGATTGGCAGGCATTTCCTCCCGGCCCCGGAAATAAACCACGGTAACACTGTCTACGTTTTGGCGCAGCAGGGATCTGGCGGTTTCCATGGCGATATTATTGCCGCCGATTACCGCAGCCTCGTGACCGTAATCAGCCTTACTGCCGGTAGCGATCTCTTTAAGGAATTCCGTGGCCTGCCAGACCCTGGGATGAGTTGCTCCTTCAATTTCCAGAGGCTTGCCCTTACCGGCTCCTACCGTAATCAGGATAGCGTCGTACCCCTGCTCCTTGAGATCCTGAAGGGTGAAATCAGAACCCCATCTTTGACTCAAGCGGACGGAAATCCCAAGGCGGAGAAGGGTGTCTAATTCATAGTCCAGCACATCCCGGGGAATCTTATATTCAGGCAGCCCGTAGCGCAGCATTCCGCCAAGTTTGGGATTGGCTTCGAATACCGTTACATCATGTCCCTTCCTGGACAAATAAAAGGCACTGGTCATACCGGCGGGACCGCCGCCGATGACGGCAACCTTCCTGCCGCTGGCTTCCCCTCTTTCGAAACTAATATCAATATTAGAGGCCATGCACCAATCTGCCACAAATCGCTTGAGATGGTTAATGGCTATAGACTCGTCAACCAGCAGTCTGCGGCATCTGGTTTCGCAAAAACGGGGACAAACCCGGCCCACGGAGAAGGGGAAAGGATTTTTCTCCATGATCAAACGCAGGGCCTCTTCATACTCCCCCTTACGGATATGAGCTATATACCCCTGAACATTTATCTGCCCCGGGCAAGTAAGATTACAGGGTGCTTTACAGTCACCGAAATGCGTAGAAGAAACTGCTGCCAACCGGGAGGCTCTGATAGACCTGATCTCTTCATTATCAGTTACTATTTTCATCCCCTCTTCGCCCGGGGTCCGACAGGCACGTACCGGTTCATCAACCCCTTCTATTTCAACAAGGCAGAGCCCGCACGGCACCTCACTGGTTTTGCCGTTAATTGTACATACTGAGGGTATATCGATCTCAGCTCGGCGAGCTATATCAAGGACGGACAACCCCTTTTCAGCGACTATCTCCAAGCCGTTGATTTCCAGTGTGATTGTAGACATAATTGCTTTATGGTTCAGGGTTCGGGATTCAAGGCTTAGGACACAGTAGCCCGGCCACCTCACATCTTCTGCTTGTCCTCCGAAGGACTGGACTCCTGCAGAACGCTTTATGACTTCTGTTTATCGACCTATTTACTGGGTTGCCATTCCTTGAGAAAAGAAGGAAGGTGTCCGGCCTCTCGTGGTCCGATAATTATATTCCATCCAGGCAGTTCTTCTTCCAGTTCTCCCTTCATGCTGGCAAGATAACCAGGAATAATAAGATCACGGTGATTAATCTTGTCCTCAATTCCGGATTTCTTGATGAACTGGGCGATAAGATCAGCCCCGAACTTCCCGGCAGCCCAAGCGGTTAGCACAGAAAGTCCTTCGGTGTCCTTGACGATCAACCAGGAAGGAACCTTACTGCCCTCAATCTCACCGGATACAATAAAATAGGTCAGAGAAAAGTTGCAGGTGACCATCACCGGTGAATCCTCACCGGGTCCATTGATATTGTAAAGATCTTCTTTCTGAACCATGGGCCGCTGAGGATCGGTAAATAGGTTCAGCTGTTCCAACAGCAGGGGAAACAAAGTATCGCCCTGAAGATCAGAGAGAACGACAATACCTGCGTACTTGGCTATCAGTACCGAGGCGACCATAGCTTCCATCAACGGATCATCGGTCATCTCGCAGGGAAAGGTTATGGTAGGAAATCCCAGGGGCTTGTATTTGGCATTGATCGCTGAACTCCTGGCCACGACATTGTCTTCAAAAACACCGCGCAGGGTTCTTGCCCCGGTATCAAGGACCATATCTTTAAGTCCATCCTCCTGCAGCTTTTCAGAGACAGTTACCGTGTCGTCAAGATTTCCGCCCTTGATCCCCAGGGGACAACCGGTGTCATTAGCAACAGCAGCAACATCATCGGCATTTTCAGAAGTTGCGCCATAGAGAAGTGGCTTGCGATCTCCACAAAGTTCAGCCCCAGCCTTAAGATTTTCAGGGTTTTCACTCATCAGGATAAGGGAGGCATCTTCCGTTGATTCAAGCACTTTTTTAACCAGGGCACTGAACTTGTCCTTACTGCCGTCTGCATCTTTGACAGCAATAAGCTGGGCCCTCATCATTACTCCGACCCTCTCATAGCGAAGAGATTTGAATCTTTCTATACGCCCATCTATATCGTGATCAGTCATATCAGTACTTATTAGCACCGCCAGACCTGTCGGGTTTTCAAAACGTTTCTCGTGCCTGAACAGGCAGGTCTCTCCGCCGGTGGTGAATTCACCATCTCCGGTCCCGAATTTAACAGTCCGAATCGGAGGCGCTGAGGCTTCTCCGATGGTCTCTTTGGCTTCTTCCGAGACATAAGGGCACTTTTCCACTTCAGCCTGCCCGGCGGCAACCTTCATCGCAAAGGCGAGGCAGGTCGGAATTCCACACTCCCCGCAGTTTTTCTTGGGCAGCATCTTCAGTATCTGAATACCTGTTAAGGCCATTGTTCTTCTCCTCTTTCTTTTAAACTGAATTGAACGGTTCAGGGTCCGAGGTCCCGGGTTTAAGATTTAATAACCCTGCACTTTGCACTCTGAACTCTTCAACCTTATAATCTACATAGCTGTTTCCATATCCAGGGCGGGATGTCCCTTCTCTTTAAGGAAGGGCAAAATCTCCTCTTCAGTAATTCCGACCTCCTCATCAGCAATCATATCGAAAAGTTCGGGCATCCCGATCTCCTGGCAACGAGCGGTCAGTTTATCCTTAAGTTCTTCCTTCAGCATCTTGGGAAGCCAAACCACCCTTTTCAGACCGCCTTCAGCCATACAAAGCTTGGGACTAGTCAAATAATGCTTACTTATCCCCATAAAACCGGGAGTCTGAGCTCCACCACCAGTCATTCCTGCCAGAGAGGTGAATTTCATACCGCTCGGGGTCATGCCCATATAATCACGATTAACCACCATTATTCCGTTACATTGGGGGAGCATGGCGGCAATACACTCAAAACAGCCGCAGGCAGTCATGGGATTGTTCATCAGGGAATAACAGCTTACCTCAGGTACGGCTCCCCGGGAAGCCTGACTGACAAACTCATTAATACCGGTAAACTCGCCCACTACCGGATCGAGACATTCACCTTTTTCAACCGGCTGGTTAGGACCGGTGGGATTTATCTGATAAGAAGCCTTGCCATCAAGCCAGTTGTAGGCCCCGCACATGCCGACTCTCTCCGGAGTTATGATACAAACATGGCTGGGGGCAAAAGACTGGCACAGCGTGCAGGAATAAAAAGTGTCTTCGGTTTCGTCAGTCATGTTGCCTAATCTGCGGTCCCTCTCTTCATAGGTTTCCTTGGCAAGTTCGTTGACTTCCTTCACCTTGTCCAGTTCGGTGTATAACTTAATCTGGATTTTATCAACTATGCTGCCGAAATCCTGATGGAGTTTGCCATGGAGAACCTTGCCGATGTGTTTGAAAGAAAACCCTTTTTCCACAGCAGCCTTGCCAACCCTTATCCACATGATATTACGCTGGCCGATATGCATTATGCCTTGAGTATAGTTGATAAGGTGATGAAACTGTCTCTCCAGAATAGGCTCAAAATCAGACTGCATCTCCCTGCCGGCGACCTCGACCAGGATAGCCAAGGGCAGATTTTCTCCTTCACTAATATCTGAAATATCTTTGCCTTCCAGGATTATCTCACCGTCAGTCACTTCATCCATATCCTTGGAAACCAAAAGCTCTACAGCTTCTGTACGACCGCCGCCGCATTCCATATAAAGGTCGTCTTTCCTGATCCGCTCTCCCTCGAAGGCAGGACCGAAAGACATGGGAATATCTATCTTGGTCACGCTTACCTTCAAGCCACGGACTTCGATGGCTTTCTGGACTATTTCTTCGTGGGGGACATTGCTTACCACATGTTCGTAGGTACAGATCCCGGAAGGCAGGACTTCCGGAATATCGTAGTCAGATATAGTAGGAAAGCCCCAGTTGATAGCCCCGGCGGCATTGGCATACCATTCATCACTCACCGGTCCAAAAGGCATAACAAAGGCAAAGGTCCGATTCTTGTTATATATCAGATTCTCACGATAGTCGCCGGGCTTCACTCCACCAAAGGCCATGGCCACCCTGCAGGCAAAGCCGATGGAGAACACCGCTGACGTATAGGATCTGCCGAAAGGAACAAGCCGCGTCCCCCAGCCCACCTGTACATCATTTTCGACCAGTTGCTCAGGCATGGATATGCCTTCGGTCTGATCATGCATAAATATATAAAGATTCTTTTCCTGGAGTTCCAGAGCTATCTTGCTGGCCATCTCTTTATCTGCCGGAGACCCCATGATAGCGGCGAAGCCTGGGGCCGTCCCATCGACAAACTCAACTCCCCTTTTCCGGAAAATCAGATCGTCGGCCGCTCCCAGCCAGAGATTATCCTCGGTAGGATCTTCGGTTTTAGTATAAAGATCCGGATATTCCAGATACTTTATTGCCTCAAACATCTCCTCGGCAAAAAAAGTGGCCATTCCGGCATCCAGGGCGGGAGCCAGATAAGGAAGCCACTTATTTTCAGATACTTGCTCAGGAAGGAGGGTGCGACACTCCTGAAAAATATCCTTCATATCACCAAGTTTCTCAACCTTGGCGCCAAGCATGCTGTATATAACAGGGAGATAGTAGCCCGTATTGGGAAAGGCCACTTCCTGTTCCGGACCATACTCCTTTAAAACAGATTCGAACTTTTCCTCAGCCATATCAACAATCTTATGTGCTCCTCTGATTGCGGCTGAACAGATTATCTTAGACATACGGTTGGCTCCTGTTTGATAAAAAAATCAAAAATTAAAAATCAAAATCCGTTCGGTTAAAACTGATTAGTTATTAATTAAGCAGCCCTTTAATAAGGGATTTAGTCAGATTAATGGCCCTGGGGTGTCTCATAATGAGAACGTCACCGCCTGCCATCAGCATACAGACTGCGGTAATAGCCTCCATCATGACCCCCCGTTTTTCCATATCACCTAATATATCATCAGTGGGCAACTTACACTCCTTGGCCTTCCAGACCTGAACACCCAGGTTGCAGATCATGCTGTTCTGCAATTTTTCATCCTGTTGGGCAAGAGCGGCGAGTCTGATTCTTTCCATCACCGAATAAGTATATTCTATTCCATACCCCAATGCCCCTATGGAGGGATCCATCATAATGGTATCCAATGATACCCCAAGGTTCTCCAGAAGGATGTTCAACTGTTTGGCCAGATTGACATCAATAGGTGATGAGGCAACCAGGGGATGCTGAAATGCCATTGCTGTAGCCCCCAGAGATTTGTAATTGGTGTCCTCCAGCGGACCAAGGCATACTCTTTTATTGCCGATCCGGGCGGTTATCTCTCTCAGGCTTTCGGTATCTTTCTCCGAGTTGCCGCATCCCCAGACAATTATAGGAATGTCTATGTTATTTATTACTTCGGCAGCATCGGCGGCAGCCTCAGCGGCCGATCTGTTCATACCGTTAGGATCTGTACTACCCAGTGAAAGGCAGATTGCCTCAGCCTGATATTCGTTTACGCACTTTTGAGCCCAGGACAGAGGGCTGTCCAGGACATCATCGAAATGGCGGGTAAGGGACTCCGGCCACTCTTCCGGCTTTACGTCAGGAACTTCCATGGCGATCAGGGGTTCATGGGGTACATTACCCTCAAAGCGATGGAAAGGCAGGACTTCCTCGCCGCCCACAGTCACCTGATTATCGTCATTGCCAAGCACAGTCTCCCTGATCCGGCCGGTATACTTCATCTTATAAGACTCTTGCGGCACCTTTGATCCTCTTTCACTCAAAGGAGTTTTTTCCAGAGCCAATTCGGGTGCGGAGAGCTCCTCGCTGACCGGTTTGCCTGTCTTTTCTTCAGGCTTCGGGGCTTCTTTCTCAACCTTCTCGGCCTCCTCAACCTTCTTGGCCTCCTCAGCCTTCTTAGCCTCCTCGGCCTTCTTAGCCTCCTCGGCCTTCTTAGCCTCCTCGGCCTTCTTGGCCTCCTCAGCTTTTTTAGCTTCTTCGGCCTTCTTGGCTTCCTCGGCCTTTTTGGCCTCTTCGACTTTCCGGGCCTCCTCAACCTTCTTGGCCTCCTCGGCCTTCCGGGCTTCCTCAATTTTTTTCGACTCTTCCGGTGCTTCAACAGGTCCGGCTTCCACTTTACCGGAAGGGGCTGGCGCTTTACCGGCCTTGGCCGGTTCTTTCTTTAAGATGGCCTCAGCTCCGGCAAAGCTGGTAAGGGCTTCAAACTGGTCATCATTGAGATTCAAGGATTTCTTTAAGGCTTTTAGACCATTATCTACCGCCTCCAAGGCTAATTGACGCTCTTTTTCATTCATCTCATGCTCTCCTGCATCTTCTTCAGGTATTATTTCCCCTTTCTCTTTAACCTGCTCCCGGGCAGCCTCAACTATCTTTTCGGCTTCAGCTCTGGCCTCGGCAAGGATTTGTTCCTTCTCCCTACCGATTTCGGCATCAGCAGCACCGGTCGCCTCCACACTTTCCCTGCCGGCTTTTACTGCCTCAGGCTCTGGAGCCTCAACCTGGGGCCGCTCTTCCAGGCTGGCCCGTCTGACAATTTCCTGGACAGCCTCTTCCCATTCAATGGCCATGATGTGGACACCTGACACGCCTTCAATCTCTTTTACCTGATTGATTATATCCACGCAGATGTTTATACCTTCATCGGCTTTATCAGAAGCCCCTTTCAATCTGTCGATAACGTCGTCTGTTACATCCAGGCCCGGAACATTTTTCTTCATGTACCTTGCCATGCCCAGGGATTTTGGAGGAGTAACCCCGACCAGGATATGAGCTTTTTCATGGACACCAAGATCGCGCACCATTTTCATGAATTCCCTGAATTTGTCAATATTGTAGACAATCTGGGTCTGAACAAAATCCGCTCCATTGGCCACTTTCTTTGCCAGCCTGGACGCTCTGAATTCAAAGGGATAGGCAAAAGGGTTGGCGGCACAACCCAAAAATAATTGGGGTTCACCTGTCTTTATTTCTTCGCCGCACTGGAATATCTTATCATCCCGCATCCCCTTCATCATCCCCAGCATCTGAATGGAATCCATATCAAAGACCCCCTTGGCACCGGGATGATTGCCGAACTTCTGATGGTCTCCGGTCAAACAGAGAAGATTCTTGAGCCCCAGAGCAGAAGCACCCAGCACTTCACTCTGCATACTGATACGGTTTCTGTCCCGACAGGTCATCTGTATTACCGGTTCAACACCTTCCTGCTGGGCGAGCAGGCCCGCCCCTATACTGGACATCCTTACAATTGCGGTCTGGCAATCAGTTATGTTGACCGCATCCACGTAGCCTTTGAGCAGTCTTGCCTTCTCCCTGACCACCTCAGGATCACTACTTTTCGGCGGCCCCAGCTCTCCGGTAACAGCAAATTCACCCGAGGTGAGAATCTTTTCTAAACGGCTTCCAGCATTCATATATTTCCTGTATGTGTTTATAGGTTCAAGGTTCAGGGTTAAAAGTTAGGGGCTGACGAGTTAACCTTAATAGCCATGGCATCAAAATGAATCATCAGCCATGACTATCTCTGCACCGTCTTCTGCCCCTTGTTAAACAGGGCCTTCACAACCCGCATCTTTCAGAGCAGCTCCTCCTATATCGCGCCGCATCTCCATATCAAAGAGGACCCTTTCCTTCTGCTTGTCAATTCCAAGGATCTTGCGTTTCTCATCGATATGGGCAATCATTCTGTGGGCCAACTTGACAGGATCTTCTTCAATATCCCAACGTCCACCGTAAGTATCACTCATTTCATCAGTGATATATTTGGTAAATTTCTTGGCTCCGGTTATCGGCAGACCCTGAAAAACTACATAACAACCGCTGGCTGCAAAATACTGACCGATAGCTACCGCCTTTTCACTCATCCAGCTCGGGGCAGTACCTGCCAGAGGCAGATCGGATATGTCATCTCCAAGGCCCCCTTCCCGGACCATTTCAGTAGCTGCTATCAGAAGCCGACTGTTGTCTACACAAGAGCCGCAGTGTAGCACCGGTGGCATCCCTACAGTTTCGCAGACTTCGGCCAGACCTGGACCGGCATCCTCAACCGCTTCCGGACGAAGAAGTCCTACCCGTCCCAATCCGGTGGCAGCACAGCCGGTGGTCAGCACCAGAACGTCGTTTTTTATAAGTTCCCGGGCTATGATTTCATGGCGGTTATCCATTTCCTTATAGTTGTCACAACCCACAATGGCAGCCACACCCCTGATCCGGCCGTTAATGATATTGTCATTCAGGGGGCGATAGCTTGCCCGGAAACGGCCGCCGAGCATATAGTTTATGGTCTCATGGCTGAAACCGACCACAACATCCAGCTTCGACTCTTCAGGAATAAAATATTGCCCCCTCTTCTTGTAGTTGGCTATTGCCTTCTTAAGAATGTCTTTGGCGCTGCCCAAGGGGTCTTTCTCCTCAAACTGTATATGAGTAGAGTCAGGCATCTTGGCTCGGTAATTGGTGGTGATGATATCAGTATGGAAAGATTTAGCCACCTCTGAAACCGACTGCATTATACACTGAACATCAACAACCATCGCCTCAATGGCACCGGTGGCCAAGGCCATTTCCTGCTGGATGAAGCCGGCTGCCACCGGAATACCCCGGCGCATCAGAATTTCGTTACCAGTACAGCAGACCCCGGCCAGATTGACTCCCTTGGCTCCGGCCTTCCTGGCCAGGTCCTGAATCTCCTCATCCTGGGCTGCCAGACAAAGTGATTCAGCCAGAAGGGGCTCATGACCATGAACGGTAACATTGACCTGATCCCGCTTCAAAACCCCGAGATCAACGATAGCTCTCCGCGGCTCCGGAGTCCCGAACATGACGTCGGTCAATTCAGTGGAAAGCATGGAAGAACCCCAGCCGTCCGCCAGAGCGGCGCGGGTTCCCTGGAGCATGAGATTGTGATATTCCTGATCCACACCCATATGAGTACGGTGCAGCATCTCCACGATCTCCCGATCGATTCCCCGGACTTCGACTCCCAGCCGCTTCCATAGTTCCTGACGTTTTTGCGGAGCCCGCTTAAGCATGGCTACCGGTTTATCATCCTGTTTGCCGAAATCAGCCAGGGCTTTTTCGCCGACCTCCAAGGCAATATCTTCCGTGGATCTATCTTCGGTCTCCACTCCAAAGATTTCGGCCAGCATGGCCAGTTTATTCTCATCCTTGATTCCATGGGGGCCATGGCCTTTTGCTGCATCAATAAAACCTTTGACCATCTCCCTGGCATGATCAGTATGAGCAGCTGACCCGGCAGCTATAGTTCTGGTAAAATTACGGGCGGCAACAGTATCGGCAGTTGCCCCGCATACACCTATCATATCCGGCACCCCGTCTATGATCTGGCAGGGTCCCATATTACAATTACTACAGCAGGTACCGCCGGAACCAAAGAGACAGGCTGACATTCCCCTGGACTCTATCCGATCATAGGCGGTAATTACATTTTTAGTGATATCCTGAGCCAGAACATCCTGGGTAGATTTACAGGTTATATCGTTACATCCTTCGCAACCGGTTCGTGATTTTGCCATGATAGATCTCCTCGATTACAAAACTCTTACAATCCAGCAGCCTGGCGCGCGGACTGAACAGTGTTCTTCATCAACATTGTAATAGTCATCGGGCCGACTCCACCTGGTACCGGAGTGATGGCTGCGGCCTTTTCTTTAATAGAATCAAAATCGGCATCACCGGCCAAAATTGCTTTTCCTTCATCGGTCATGCCCATCCGGTTAACTCCCACATCAATAACTACCACACCTTCTTTGACCATATCTGCAGTAAGCATCTTGGGCACCCCGGCAGCTACTACAACTATATCCGCTCTCTTGGTATGAGCAGCCATGTCCTTGGTCCCGGTATGACAGATGGTAACCGTGGCGTTTCCACCTTTTCTTTTCTGAAGCATGAGGTTGGTTATGGGCTTACCGACTATATTGCTTCTGCCTATAACCACCACTTCAGCTCCGCTGGTTTCCACGCCCCCTCTGGAAAGGAGTTCAAGAATACCGTGGGGCGTACAAGGCAGGAAGCACTGTTCTCCTAAAACCATTCTACCGACATTTTCAGGATGAAAACCATCCACGTCCTTATCCGGATCTATGGCATTAAGCACCTTGCCATCATCAATATGTTTGGGAAGGGGAAGCTGCACTAGAATGCCGTTGACCTTGTCATCGTTGTTATATTTTTCTACCAAAGCAAGCAGATCCTGCTCACTGGTACTTTCATCCAGATTGATCTGTTCTGAATTGATTCCCAGATTGTGAGCGGTTTTGTTCTTGGCGTTAACATAAGACTGGGAAGCAGGATCCTCTCCTACCAGGATAGTTACCAGACCGGGAACAACTCCCTTCTCCCTGAGTTCGTCGACTTCTTTTTTCAGTTCTTCCCTTATTACCTGAGCGTTTTCCTTGCCACTGATAATTTTCGCACTCATAAGTTCTCCTTAGGCCGTATTTTTTATATTCAATATTCTCAATCTCAACATCTCGGCGGAACTGATAAGGATAATCAATAAGAAAATAAACTACATAAAATAACAATAGAATTCAGCCGGATATATTATTTCAAAATTAGGACACAATCTTACAATTTATAAAAATTTTCATCGTTTTGCAATAGATTATTAGCACAAAAATATCACAGTCTGCAAGTTTTCAGCTTGCGTTTGCCGGGTTGCATCCCGAAGTATATGTTTATCCTTTAAATAAATGAAAAATATATGGGGAGGCATAGGCGTTGCCCCGGTAGACGAAGAGCGTAACTTTAAATCTTAATTCAGCAACCTATAGACCATGGCCACAATCTGTAAATAATAAACCGTAAACTTGGAGGGCTTATTTTCTTTTAGCGAGATTGATCAGCACCTGATTGGACTGAGAGAGACGATTGACCAGTGTCTTGAACAGATGTTTGGCCACCTTGGGGTGTTTTTCTATAATTTCCATCATCTTATCGCCAGGGTACCTTTTTATCCGAGAACGCCCCTTGGATATAATGGATGCAGACCGAGCCTCTCCTGAAATAGCGGACATCTCACCAAAGTATTCATTGGGCTCGGTAATCTCCGCTATTTTATTACCATCCCTCACTACCATCAAAGTCCCATGAATGAGCTGAAAGAAATCTATATCCTGATTACCCTGGTGAATAATGACATCACCGTCCTCATACTGTTCCATATCAGGATTAATCAGATAGGCAGGCAGACTCTCTTCAGTAATCGTGGTCCTCTTCAAGACCTCGTCAAGGCTGGTCACTCCCTTGATGGCTTTTTGGATCGCAGCATTACGCAGCGGTACCATCCCCTCTTTAATCGCCACCTTCCTGAGCTGATCCTCAGGAACTTCGGCATTAATAGCCTTGGCCACTTCATCCGTGACCTCCATCAATTCAAAGAATCCAACCCTGCCCTTATATCCGGTTCCACGGCATTTTGTACACCCTACCGGGCCATACAGAGTAAGTCCCTCCAGTTCTTTCTCCTCAAAACCGTAGCTGAGTAATTCCTCTTTGTCCGGAAGAGTAATGGGTTGACTGCACTCGGGACAGAGCCTTCTTCCCAACCTCTGGGATTGAACCATGCTGAGGGAGGCGGAAAGCATGTAAGAAGGGACCCCTATATCAATCAGACGACCTATTGTGGCGGGACTGTCATTAGTATGCAAGGTGGAAAAAACCAGATGACCGGTCATTGCCGCCTTAATGGCAATCTCGGCTGTCTCCAGGTCCCTGATTTCCCCGACCATGATTATATCGGGATCCTGACGGAGAAAAGCTTTCAGGGCCGCGGCAAAAGTCATTCCCACTTCATCACGAACGTTGACCTGGTTAATGCCCTTGAAGTTAAACTCCACCGGATCTTCAGCAGTGAGAAGTTTATTGTCTTCGGTATTAAGAGAGTTAAGGGCCGAGTAAAGAGTGACGGTCTTACCGCTGCCGGTGGGGCCGGTAACCAGAATCAATCCCTGAGGCTTATTAATTGACCGTTTCAAGGCGGCATAAGTCTCATCTTCAAAACCCAGCTTAGTCAGATCAACATTAAGAGAACTTTTGTCCAGAATCCGGAGGACCATGCTTTCCCCCCAAAGTGTGGGCAAAGTAGAAACCCGGAAATCCACCATTTTGGTTTTGCCCACCTTCATCTTGATCCTGCCGTCCTGGGGGACACGACGTTCAGTTATGTCCAGATCAGCCAGGATCTTGATCCTGGAGATCAAAGCATTTTTTATGGAGAGAGGCAGATTCATGGCCCGGAAAAGAGCGCCGTCCAAACGATAGCGTACCTGGAGATTCTTTTCATAGGGTTCAATATGGATATCGCTCACCTCATCTTTAACCGCCTTGACCAGGATGCCATTGACCAGTTTGATTATAGGAGCGTCACCAAAAGAAAACTCTTCCGCGTCCTCTTCAGCCCCCTCAACCTCAATAGCAACCTCCTCCGCTGCTTCCGAGGCCAGAGAACCAAAATCATCGATATTGGTTATCTCCTCTTCTTCCTCTACTTCACCTCCACCCCCTCCTCCGACAAGCTTTTGATATTCCTCATCACTAATCTTATAATATTTTTTATAGGCCTCCAGAATCTCTCTTTCAGTGGAAACCCCCACTGACAATGTCATTTTCAATTCCGTCTGAAGCTCTTCCACTGCGGAAGTATCGGTGGGTTCAGCCATGGTGATGTGCAGAACATCATCTTTTATCCGAAGAGGCAGGGAGCAGTACTTTTTAACCGTTTCATAGGGGACGGCCTTGAAAACTTGGGAATTGGGAGGTTCCTTGGAAAGATCCACGATCTTGTAGTTGTGATGACGGCTCAACACCTTGACAACCGTATCTTCATCTATATGTCCCTGCTGAACCAGAATGGTACTTAACCGTTGTCCGGTCTTTTTCTGGATCTTCTTAGCTTCCTCCATCTGCCTGGTAAGGATCTGGCCTTCCTTGCGCAGGATTTCCCCGATCTTGGTCTTACCTGCACCTGACTGATCTTTGACAGTTGATCTCAAGGAGGTCTGCTGTTTGGATTGTTTTTTACTGGACTGAGCCATTGTTTAAAATTTCAGGTTTTTAATTTCAGATTTTAGAGGTGGTAAGGTCAGGCTCTATAAATTCAACTCTTAACCTTAAACTATCCGGTTTCCACAGGTAGTTCAGCACCTCATCCTTGGTATTTTATTTTTCAACATATTCTGGGTAAAGGCTCTCCGGCAAGGGGTGTTATAAGACGCCTGCCCCCTATCCGCGTCACCATTTCCACCGTTCCTGAAGGTCCTGCCGTTACCGAACCTATAACCGCGGCATCCCTGCCCTCAGGGCGGCTGCGCATAATCTTCAGGGCTTCATCAACAGATTTATCTTCTACTATTACCAGACATTTCCCTTCATTGGCAAGATATAAAGGATCCAGGCCGAGAATCTCACAGGCATAGCCTACTTCAGGGCTTACCGGCAGGCATTTTTCTTCAATACTGATCCCTGTCCCGCTGCTTTCAGCAATTTCACATAAAGAAGTAGCCACCCCGCCCCGGGTCGGATCCCTAAGAGTATGAATTTCTCCACCCAGAGTATCACATAGCTCTTTGACCAAAAAATGCAGGGACATGCTGTCGCTGGCCAGATTCCCCTCCAGATTAAGCCCTTCCCGCCGGGTCAGGATGGATATACCGTGATCGGCCATTGTGCCGGAAAGAATGACCTTATCCCCTGCTTTGGCCCGGGAGGCAGAAATTTCAAGGCCGAAAGGAACAGAGCCTATACCTGAAGTATTGATAAAAATACCGTCGCCTTTTCCCCTGGGAACCACCTTGGTGTCCCCGGTGGCAACCACGACTTCTGCCCGGCTGCAAGACCGGGCTATTGAAGACACGATTACTTCCAAGTCAGAAACAGCGAGCCCTTCCTCGAGGATAAGGCCCAGACTTAAGCATATGGGAACAGCCCCTTTCATGGCCAGATCATTAATCGTACCGTGTACGGCCAGGCTGCCTATATTCCCTCCCGGGAAAAAGGGTGGATCAATCACGTAACTATCAGTGGTAAAAACTATCCGGCCCTCTATTTCCCCGACAACGGCACTGTCTTCCAAGTTCCTAATAACGGGATTGTCCAGATATTTCAAAAGAAGATCACGGATCAACTCCTGGCTGGCAAGACCGCCGCTGCCATGATCAAGAAGGATGGTATCTTTATTCATTAATCAGTTCCCGGATTCGAGCTTAGAGCTCTTAGTTTCACTTTCCCTTATCCACTCCTTAATACCCGCCGTAACGATAAAAAGCGGCGCAACTCCCCTCACTTGATACCATGCACGGGCCAACCGGACTCACCGGAGTGCAGCTGCGACCGAATAAAGGACAGTCCGGGGGAGTACAGACACCTTTGAGAATGGAGCCGCAAAGACAACCCGGCGGCTCATCCACCTCCTTAATGGTCAGGTCCAATCTTTTCTCGGCATTATAAAAATCAAACTCGGGCCGAATTGCCATTCCGCTTGCCGGAATGACCCCCAGACCCCGCCAGGAGGTATCGCAAACCCGGAATACGGAATCAAGCATGGCCAGAGCCCGTTTGTTCCCCTCCCGGCTCACCGCCCTGGGATAAGCATTTTCCACTTCAGCCCGGCGACCACGTTTCTGGCGAGCCAACATAATTATTCCCTGCAGGATATCAGCCGGTTCAAAACCGGCAACCACACAGGGCAAATTATACTTGTCAACCAACGGATCATAGGCGGAAGTCCCTATAATCGCACTCACATGGCCGGGACAGAGGAGTCCGTCAATCTCCAGGGATGGATCGGAAAACAGGATCTCCAAGGCGGGAGGCATAAGCTTGTGGGCTGAAAAAACAGCAAAATTTTCAATTTCATTCCGGGCGGCCTCCTGAATAGTAGCTGCCACGCCGGGAATAGTGGTTTCGAAGCCCACTCCCAGGAAGACGATAAGCTCGGCAGGATTGTCTTTGGCAATCTTTAGGGCGTCCATGGGGGAGTAGACGATTTCGACTTTCCCTCCGCCTGCCGAAGCCCGGGCAAGAGATTCCCCGGAGCCCGGAACCCGGTAGAGATCACCGAAGGTTGCCACTCTGACCCCTTCATGCCGGGCTATATCAATAAAAGAATCTATATGAGAAGCGGGAGTGACACATACCGGACAGCCGGGCCCGGCTATCAGGTCAATTGTCTCCGGCAGAAGGCTGCGGAGACCGTGGCGGCAGACAGCCATGGTATGGGTGCCGCAGACTTCCATTATCCGCAGGGAGGAAATCGCCCCCCCCTTTTTCAGTTCCTCGAGGAGATTACTGATTAGGGCGGAATCACTGAACTTCGCTAAAACTTCGTTAATCTCCATATGGATACAACTCTGAGTCCACGCTAATCCGTGGTCTCTATTAGCTGTTGCAGAAGCCGAAGGCTTTCTTGGGCCTCTTCAGAGGTCAGGGCATGAATGGCGAAACCGGCATGGACAATGACATATTCTCCCTCCTGGGGCCAGCGGTCAATTATATCGAGCCGCACCTCCTTTCGTATCCCCCCTCCCTCCACTACAGCTTTGGCAGGTATGGTAAAATCCCCTTCCTCCCCTTCTGTTTCAATAACCTGCATGGGAACTGCCAGACACATATCATCCCCTAACTATAAGAGATTAAAAATCAAGGATAAAAGATTCAGCAAAAAACTATTTTATAGGCCACGGACTTTAAGATTCGGATAACAAAATCAGAAGATAAGCACTTGAACCGAGCTTATTATACCTTGAGTGCTGACCCATGGCAACCTTGCAGACAAGTCCGGTTTAAATTCCAAGTTTTCAGTTCTGCCTTTGACGTCCCCGGAAAGACTTAGAGCAATGACCCAAACGGCTTTCAATTCCGTCTCCGGAGCCGGGTCCCGGCAATAACCGCCTGTCCCAGGGCAAGTCCCCCATCATTGGCCGGCAACTGTTCAGGGCTGTAAACTTTCAGGTTACTGGCTTCCAGGCTTTTCTCAAGACCTCTGAGAAGAAGGGTATTTTGAAAACATCCACCGCTCAAGACTACCGGCCTTTGCCCGATACTGTCGACGATCCGACAGATTACTGCGGTAACAGAAGAAACAAGCCAGCTATGAAATGCCAGGGCCAACTCTCCTGCTCCATAACCGTTTTCCATATAATACAACAATTCCCGGATCATGGGGATAGAGGCCATAATCACAGAAGCTCCACTGTTGTTAAGAAATACGGGAAATAAATCATCCCCTGCCGGTTCAAGACAGATCCGGTCTCTTCTGTCCAGGACTCTGTAAGCCAAGGTCTCCAGCTCCATGCCGCTCTGCCCTTCATAATCGGCTTTATCCCTCAGGCCCAACAGGGAGGTTACTGCGTCAAAAAGTCGGCCGCAACTGGAAGTCTCAGGGGTATTGACTCCCTTGACAATCATCTGGGCCAGAATATCCCTGGTCTTTTCCGAAAGTCCCTGCAAAGAAGGCGGAACTCTGCCGGATCCTCCTGAATCACGGGATGCCCACCAGGCGGCAAACCCCATTCTGTAAAGTTCCCGGGCCGCCAGGTCACCGCCCGGCATGGCCAGGGGTTGGAGACAGGCCAGACGTCGATATCCGGAGTAATCCGCCAGTAGTATCTCCCCGCCCCAGATAGTGTTGTCCGGTCCCAGGCCGGTGCCATCCATTATCACCGCCAGACACTCTTCAGTCAGGCCGTGTTCCGCCATGACTGCAGCGGCATGTCCGTGATGATGCTGGACTTCATACAGAGGCAGATTGCAGGAACGGGCATGCCGTCGGCTCAGATAATCAGGATGGAGATCACAGGCTACAGCTTTCGGATTAACCTCGAAAAGAGCGGCAAGAGAACGGATGTTTTCCTGGTAGTGCCTGAATACCCAGGGATTTGCCAGGCTTCCTATATGCTGACTGAGAAAGGCCTTATTCTGTTTTATAAAACAGAAGGTATTCTTCAGGTCCCCTCCGCAGGCCAGGACATCCGGAAAATCATGATTGAGGATAAACGGTTCAGGAACATAGCCGCGACTGCGGCGAATCAGCCTGCGCCTTCCTGAAACTATTCTGGCCACGGAATCATCCAGAGGATGGACGATTTCTCGGTTGTGTAAAAGGAAAAAGTCAGCCAGACCCGAAATCCTGGTCATTGCCTCCCGGTTGTCAGCACAAATTGGTTCTCCACCGGGGTTGGCGCTGGTCATCACCAGGGCCTCAGGCGTTTCCGGACAGGCGAACAGGAGATGGTGAACCGGGGCATAGGGCAGCATTACACCTATTTCATCAATACCCGGGGCCAGACCCGGAGCCAGGTCCGAGCTACTCCTCCGCCTAAGCAAAACAATGGGTTTCCTGAAGGAGGTCAGAAGGCGTTCTTCCTCTGCATTGACATGACAGCAGCCTTTTACCGCTTCCGGATTGGCAAACATAACAGCCAGGGGCTTTGCCTTCCTGGCCTTGCTCCGGCGGACCTTTTGCACCGCCTCCTCCGAGCAGGCATCCGCCGCCAGATGAAACCCGCCGACTCCTCGGATAGCCACTACCCGGTCGTCTGCCAAGGCCCGGGAAGCCTCGGTAAGGGGATCAGCACAATTAACCAGGCCATGTCCAGGCTGATACCAGCTTAAAACCGGCCCGCACTGCCAGCAGCTGTTCGGTTGGGCATGGAAGCGGCGGCTGAGGGGGTCTTTGTATTCAGCCTCGCATTGCGGGCACATGGAAAAGTGCCGCATGGAAGTATAAGGTCGGTCATAGGGTAGGTTCTCCACTATGCTAAAACGGGGGCCGCAGTCGGTGCAGTTAATAAAGGGATATAGATATCGGCGATCAGCCGGGTCAAAAAGCTCCCGAAGGCAGTGGGCGCAGAGACTGCTATCCGGGGGAATGGCGACAGAGGAGCTTCCCGGAGAACTGGAGGCCAAGATCGAAAAATCTCTCCTGTTCTCGGGGGCAAACTCCTTTCTTTCTATGGCGCTTATCCGAGCCAGAGGCGGGGATTTTCTGCGGACATCATTCAAAAATTCCTGAAAACGATCATCAGGCTGTTCAATATGGATTTTTACTCCACTGTCTGTATTGACCACGAAACCGGTATAGCCATAATCAGCAGCCAACCGGCAGATAAAAGGCCTGAAACCGACTCCCTGCACAATCCCGCTGACCTGGAGTTCAGCTCCCATTCTCATTGGCTGTCTTTAGTATCGCCACCCAAAGCCCCATGGAACTCTTCCGTATCTTTGTTGCCCGGGCAGGCTTTATAATTAAATTTCATCTTAAGCGATCCTTGCTACCCATCCGCCTCAAAGGCAACAGTTGTTCAGATCAGCAGATCTACCAAAAGATTATTCTTTAGACCTAATTTATAGATTCCTGGCCCTCTTTTACCGGTACAGCCTCGTTACCAACATGGGAAGCAGTTTAGTGGAGCCGCCTCTTATGTTTTTTTATCACGATCAATAATCAGTCGAGGCAAAAGGCAGTCAGAGACTTTAGAAAATCAGTGGCCTAAATGATATCTGAAAATAAATAATTATTTCCCTTCTCCCTCAGCCTTGAACTTGTAACCATCTATTATGGAGGAGACCAGGCCTTCCGGGTGCCTTATACTATTCCAGATTACCAAATAGATGTGAACTAATATAAAAATGAGAAAGTACCACATGGATATGTAATGAATAAAACGGGCATACTGTGGGGAGCCGAAGATAATAATCCCTATAGACTTAAGAAACTGGGTCTCGGGATAGAGAAGATAAAATCCGCTTACAGTCACCACGATTCCAAAAATAAAAGTAAGACAATAAAAAATTCCGGCCAATACATTATGCCCCAAAGGATGTTCATAGTGATCGCTGAAATAGCCATAATAATAAAGGATGTGACGAAGCCTTTTTAAATTACTAATGGATAGCGGGGCGAAATTCAGGATCCTCTCCACCTTGTTGCCGAAAAACAGCAAATAAATTCTGATAAGCAGGGCACAGGCGAAAAACTGGGCGGCCAGAAAATGGATATAACGCATGTTGGCCATGGTGAAGCTGCTGTTTTCCACCAGGGTGGTATTGGTCCAGGGATCATGGATATAAAAACCGGTGACCACCAGGAAAACAGTGGACACAGCCATTACCCAGTGATAAATGCGAAGCAGTACACTCCAGGCGTATTTTTTTTCAAGAGCCATCACATCCTCCTAATCCGGCAGAACCGGAAGCTTTTAACCATTAGCTCTCAGTCTGTAATAATGAGTGGCGATTTTATCCCATCTTTGAACGTTACCGGCTAACACTCTCCGACTAAACAGCTGAATCCCCGGCACCTGAAAGCTATAAGACTTTAACCTTGGAAAGTTCTTTCCCTTCAGGTTCAAGCATGTGAATCGCACAGGCAATACAGGGATCAAAAGAGTGTATAGTGCGCAGAACTTCCAGGGGTTTTTCCGGATCAGCCATGGGGTTTCCCACCAGCGAAGCCTCATAGGGGCCGGGTTGGCCGTCCTGATCCCGGGGGCCGGCGTTCCAGGTGGAAGGCACCACACATTGATAATTCTTTATCACCCCGTCCTGAATAATTATCCAATGGGAGAGAGTCCCCCGGGGTGCCTCATGAAAGCCCATCCCCCTCTGCTCACCCTTGGGGAACTCCGGAGGATTAAATATTTCCAGATCCCCTCTGCCGATATTATCCACCAGGAGCTGCCAATGCTCAAGTGTTAGTTCAGCAAGCATGGCTGACCTGACAGCCCGGGCCAAATGCCTGCCCGGAGTGGAATGGAGAGCCTGCGGACCGACCTGGACTCCCGCCTCACTGCTTAACAGATTTAAGGCTGCATCCACATGCTTTCTGGTCAGATCGTGTCCCAGGCCGTAGCCCACTACCAGCTGGGCAAGGGGGCCGACCTGCATGGGTCTGTCCTGAAAACGGGGGGCCTTTGCCCAGGAGTACTTACCATCTTCCTGGAAACCGGTATAATGGGGGACTGTCTCCTCTTCATAGGGATGTCTTGACCAGTTTCCTTCATACCAGGAATGAGCTATTGACTCCGCCACATTGTCATGAAAATATTTATCATTGAAACTGCTGAAAGGTGTGGCTGTAGAAAGATCTCCGTCCATAACCGTTCCTCCTGGCAGATCAAAATCCTCTCCCTTTGTATCACGTACCATATCAGGTACGGCCAAATAGTTGGTAACTCCGGCACCGTACTGCAGCCAGTCCTTGTAAATACTGCCCACCGCCACCACGTCAGGGAGATAAACCTGTTGAATAAAGGTCTGCACTTCAGTTACCAGTTGCTTCAACCAGTACAACCTGTCCATATTAAGAGTGGCTTCATTATGGGGATTAATTGCCGTGGTTACCCCTCCTACTGACAAGTTCTGAATATGCGGGGTTTTCCCTGTAATTATAGCCAGGGCCTGATTGGCCTTACGCTGATAGTCAAGGGATTCCAGATAGTGGGAGACAGCCATAAGGTTGGCTTCCGGAGGCATGGCCATGGCGGAATGACCCCAGTAGCCATTGGCAAAAGGGCCAAGCTGCCCGCTGTCAACCAGTCCCTGAAGCTTTTCCTGGACCGCCTTGAACTGTTTTACCCCATTGCCCGGCCAGTCGGACAGGCTGTGAGCCAGCTGGGCTGTTTTTTTGGGATCCGCCTTCAGGGCTGAAACCACATCCACCCAATCCAGGGCGGAGAGAAGATAAAAATGGACAATATGGTCATGTAAGGCATGAATGGACATTACCATATTCCTTATGTACTGGGCATTTTGGGGAATTTCCAGTCCCAGGGCATTTTCCACGGCCCGGACTGAGGCCAGGGCGTGGACCGTGGTACAGACCCCGCAGATCCTTTGAGTAAAGAGCCAGGCATCCCGAGGATCCCGGCCCTGGAGAATATTCTCTATTCCCCGCCACATCTGCCCGGAAGACCAAGCCCGGCTCACCTTTCCATTCTCTACTTCAGCATCAACCCTCAGATGACCTTCTATTCTGGTTACAGGGTCAATCGTGATACGTGTCGCCATTAGTACCCCCCCCTTAATTTATAGTGTGACCGGCTTAATATTAAACAGGAATGACAGTATATTACTTACCCCCGACTATTCATCTTCCTTGCTGGGTTCTTTCTGGTCAGAATCCCGTTTGAGGATCTTTTTGCCGATGCCGGCAGCAGCGTGTATACCGATTGCCGCTCCGGTTATGCCGAGCAGGGTTTTACCGACCGAATCAACACTTGTGATGATCCCGTGCCCGCCGGGCACATTGACCCCGGGAAGCCGCTCATAAAAAGGAGTCATATTATCCCAGAAATCAGGCTCGGTACAGCCTATACAACCGTGACCAACTCCAACCGGCCAGGAACCTACATCATTAAAACGGACAACAGGGCAGTTGGCATAGGTGCTGGGTCCCTTGCAGCCTACCTTATAAAGACAAAAACCCTGCCGGTGTCCGTGGTCACCGAACTGTTCCACAAACCTGCCTTCATCGAAGTGTGGCCGGCGTTCGCAATGGTCATGAATCTTTCGACCATAAGCGAAACGGGGACGATTCAGGCTGTCTGTAAGCGGTGGGAATTTAAAAGTCATGTAATGAAGAATGGAGCTGAGAAAAGAAACCGGATTGGGAGGACAGCCTGAAACATTAAGAAGATTCTTATGCTTGACCAGATCCTGAACTCCCACGGCTCCGGTGGGATTGGGGTCTGCAGCCTGAATACCCCCGAAAGTGGCACAGTTACCTATGGCGATCAACAGGGCTGAATCAGGGGCCACCTCATCCAGGATCTCCATGGCGGTTCTTCCCCCTATTTTGCAATAGATACCATCATCCTTGGTAGGAATCCCTCCCTCCACAACACAGATATATTTGCCCCTGTACTTTTCCACCGTAGAGGCCAGAGCGTCTTCAGCCTGATGCCCGGCAGCAGCCATCACCGTCTCATGGTAATCCAAGGATATTATCTCCAGGAGCAGACGGCTTACATCCGGGTGGGAAGCCCGCAGCAGAGTTTCAGTACAGCCGGTACATTCCTGAAAATGGAGCCAGACAACCGGGGGTCTGTTTTTTGAGGTAGCTGCCTCCACCATTTCAGGTACCGCTGTATCCGAGAGACCAAGGGCAGCTGCGGCAATAGTGCAGCCCTTAATAAAATCACGACGACTCATTTCGGGTTTTAATCCCTTCAAGTCTGATCCCCTCAGCATGGCAACCTCCTTAGATTTTAAATAAGTAACGTCTCCGCCCCTGTGTGAATGGTGATTAATGCTCACACTCCCGAGCAATAATCAGCAACGGGATAATTATAAACCTAATTTCTAAATTCTAAATTCTAATTCCGGTCTTGGCGGATTATAAAAAAATTATATCAAATCATATCAACTATAAAAAATATAATTTCAATAAATTTTCCCGGATTACGACCTTATCCTCAGGAAACTTATAATAATGACGCCCTGAATACGATGTCCATTTGGTAGGAATGGAGGAAGACAAAGAAAGAAACAGCAATGAAAAATAATTGTATATACCGCCCATATAAAAGATGGAGCAGACAACAGATTCCATCAAAGTTCCTCAATAAAATCAATTTATTGACCAGATGGCCTCAGAAAAAGGAAATGGCAAAATACAATGGCCATGGTAAAAAGGAATGGGTAATCTTACAAGGACAAGGGAGAGAAAGAAAGAATGAATAACCAATCTATCTTATTGTCAAGTTTATTAATTTTGTTTAACCTGACAGTTAAACTTAAGATAAGCAGGAGATTCCAATCTACTCCCTCCATAATCTCAAACAATTATGGCAATAATTGACATAGCTGAGATTTCAAATTCAAAGCCCAAGTTATAGAAACCTTCAGCTGTGAATCTGACATCTTTAATCTAAAAAAGGATCAACCATGATAAAACAGGAACTGCTTGAAATCCTGGCCTGTCCTAAATGTAAAGGCCCTGTTGCCTTAAACCAGACAAAAGACAAACTGATCTGTGAAAAATGCCGGCTCAGATACAGAATAGAAGATGACATTCCGGTTATGCTGATAGATGAAGCAGAGTCCTTTTAAAAATCCGGAGAAATCCGGAACCAGAGATTTAAGGGATCGAAATTGAATATCAAAGAGATAGCCAGCCATTGCTTCATCAATGCCCCTTTTGACTTTCTCCGGGACAACCTGGACTGGCTCCTGGAAAAGGGGATTCAACCGGAGATAGGCCTGGAAGGAGACATTCTGTACAAAGTCTCCCGGGCAGAATTCATTTTGGTAGCCGGGAGACTCCGGGAGGCCGGTCGGGCTTGTACCCTGCACGCCCCTTTTCATGAATTGAGCGTCGGGGCCATCGATCCCTTCATAAGGGAGGCCAGCCGCAACAAAATGAACAGGGCCTTTGATCTTATAGAGATTTTTAAACCGGAATCCATTGTCTGCCATCTGGGTTTTGAAGAAAATAAACACGGTTATAAGGAAGAAGAGTGGTTTCATTATAACCTTGAGGCCTGGCGGGAGCTTGTTGCACGCGGGGAAATCACAGACACCCCGGTAATGTTTGAGAACACATTTGAGACCACGCCGGAGAAGCATAAAAAGATGCTCGCCGCCCTTGATTCCCCTTACGCCCGCTTCTGTCTCGATACCGGACACCTGTTGGCCTTTGCCGAGGACGATTGGCGGAACTGGCTGCCTGAGATGGAACCTTGGCTCGGCCAGATCCATCTCCATGACAATCATGGTCTGCGGGACGACCATCTGCCCATGGGAAAAGGAAAATTTGATTTTGAGGGATTTTTCACCTGGCTGAAGAACAGTGAAGCCTCACCTATTATCACCCTGGAACCCCATAAAAGAGAGGACCTGGAAGAAAGCCTTCTGGCCCTGGCCCGTTTCTATTTACAGACCCGCTAAAAGTGATCAGCTTACCGGCGGACGTTACCCCACCTCTATTCACGGAAAATTAAACAATTCTAAGCGGGAAGCAACATATCCGGAATCAAACATTTAATAAGATATATTTTTACGGGTTCTGATTTTCAACTCAACTCAAGTACTTCCTCATAGACTTGGTCAACGGATATTCCCTTCATACAGGCCAGACTCTCACAGTATCTTTTTCGGCAGCCCAGACAATCGATATCATGATTCCTGATTATCCGGTGACGCACCCCATAAGGCCTGACCAGTTCAGGATTTGTCGGGCCAAACAGAGCAGCTACGGGCACCCCGGCCATGGCTGCCATATGCATGGGCCCTGAGTCAAGTCCCACATAAGCAGCGATCCTGTCCATCAGGGCTGCAATGGCAGGCAGGGATAGTTCGCCAGCGGTCACCGCCGCTTTCTCCTTCATTAAACTGGATATTTTGAAAAGATATTCCCTGTCCGCCTTACTGCCGGCCAGTACAATCAGGCTGTTATGCTCCCGGGTCAGCCTGTCGCCCAGAAGGGCCCATTTTTCAGGATACCAGTATTTGGTTTCCCAGCGGGCGGCAGGGTTAAAATAAATAACATTTTTTTGGGAGGCACTATCGACCCTTTCCAGGAAGTTGCCGGCAGCCAACTTGTCTTCTTTATTAAAAGGCAGATAGAAGTCAGCTTTCCGGGCCGGACATTCCAGATAGTCACAGAAGAGAAGATTTTTGTCCAGGGCGTGTATTTGCTGCTCTTTCACCTGGATCAGATGATTCTGGACTAAGGGATTTCCCTCTCTGCCATCACCAAAGCCGACACGGTAGCCGTTCGGATTGGTCCGACCTATCAGGGCGGAGCGAAAAGAGGCATGCAGGTCGAGGACCAAGTCATAAGGCGCCTTTTTAAAGTGCTTTCTCAGATCACGAAGATTGCTGAGAGTGGCTCTGCCCGCCCTGAACCATGCGGATAGACCTGTCCCTGGTTCACTGGTGGAGGGGATACTCAGGGGGATAACCTCGTCAACAGCTGAATCCCTTTGCAGCAGGGCCTGAAAAGGCTGTTGTACCAGCCAGCCGATATGGGCTCCCGGATAGCACCTCTTGAGGGCGTGGACCAGCGGCAGAGTATGGATAATATCTCCCAGAGAACTCTGTTTGATAATTAAAATTCTTTTATTAATTTACCCGTCCCGTGTTGACTTGAACTAAGACAATCTTATATTCTTTAAACAAGTAATTCAAAGATGATATTATTACTCCCCCGGTCTGTCATGTCAACTATCATTGATAATGGCCTGAAAAAAATTATCCTGGTAAAGGCGAACTTGTAAAAAGTTCCCGGGCAGTAGTACAATGTCGATAAGTTCACTCAAATTTAAGGCCTTCTAATAGAGAATAACGATTGCTTTGATTGTTTTGATTAATCAGCTGAAAACAGCCTTTCTGGTCACCGTTATAGCATTTTTCCTTCCTCATTTTCTTTTTAGTGCAGAAAATCTTCCGTTACAAACCGCCGATGCTGTCTGTTCTAATAATTGAAAAAATAGAGATCCTGAACCAGGGAGTAACCCGGTCTGCTGCCGGGTTATAAGTATAAAGAGGAATACGGAAGGGAGAAGTACGGCAGCCTGATCAATGAAAGAAAACAATTCTCATGGAAAACATCCCTGAAGGGCTGATAGACGGTATAATATCTCTTTCTTATCAGGAATACGGATTCAATACAAAATTAAGCGGCCATAATAGTGGAAATCGATACAAGCAAAGACTGGCCTTTGATAAACCAGTTATCTGTGAACAAGTGCGTGCAATATCCCCGTGGGGCAAATTAAACTTGCTTTTAATTATATAATATAGTAAAATTATGGATTTTCGTGCTTCGACTATTTTGATTGATAAAATCAGTAAAAATAAAAATGTGGACCAAAATTAAGTAGCAGCCATTTTCTTTATATAAGAACTTCTAATTTTTATCAATCACAATAACAGTTTGGCATTCGAGATCTATAATTACTGCTCCAATTCCTTCAAAATAATCCAAACTTAAATAGAAAATGGAAAACCAGAACAAAAAACCTGTGATTAGGAAAATTAAAGATAAGCTCTTAGAAGCCGGGAAAAAAAACGGCTATCTCAGCATTGATTTTTTAAACGATCTAATTCCAGAAGATAAAGACGCCGCCTTTATTGATGAGGTCTTTACTTTCTTAAGCAGACACAACATAGAAGTTGTAAGTAAAAAATTAATCGATCAGAAAACACATAAAGAAACTCTGAGCCCTGCTTCTTCTGACGAGACCAAAAACGTTGTTGATGATGATGCTGTCACTACTATAAAAGAAAAATCTGTTGACCAGGAGATTGAAGAGGCCACCACAACCTATCTCAAAGAAATGGGGCGTTATGAGCTCTTGAGCCCGGAAGAAGAAGAAAAATACAGCCGGATCATCAGGGGCGGTTTCAACGCCATCATTAGAAGCATACGTGAAATTGAGTCAAACTACACAGAGATAGATAAACTCATTGAACGCATTGATCTATGGGAACAACGGGATCCCACCCTTAAGCCCAAGAAACAGCATCTCAATTTCCTGCATCGTACCATTATTCAAATCTCCAAGCAGCATGCAGAAGATCCGGTAATCCAGGAAGCCCGCTACCGCATAACCCTTTATGTCCGTTCCATAGAAGCAGCTAAGGACGCCATGATTCAGGCTAATCTGAGGCTGGTGGTCAGTATAGCCAAACGCTATATGCACCAGGGGCTGACTCTGGCCGATCTTATTCAGGAAGGCAATCTGGGGTTGATGAGAGCTGTATTCCGTTTCGACTACAAGAAAGGTAACAAATTCAGCACCTATGCCAGCTGGTGGATCCGCCAAGCCATTACCAGGGCCATCCTGGACAAAACCAGAACCATCCGGCTACCGGTTCACTTTCTTGAACTCCGCAGCCAATTTTTCAAGGCATTTTACTCCCTGTTAAAGGAACTGGGCCGGGAGCCTACCCCGCTGGAGATCTCCGACAAAACAGGGCTGCCCATGGACAAGATCCTGGCCATCCTTGAGGCCTCCAGGGAACCAATCTCCCTGGAAACCCCGGTGGGTGATGACGACTCCAGTCTGGGCGACTTCCTGGAAAACCAGGAGGCGGTCTCCCCCTACGAAGCGGTAAAGAACAGTGAACTCTCCGAACGGATTACTACTATTCTTACCACTCTCAGCCCCAGAGAGGAAAAAATTGTCCGCCTTCGTTTCGGTATAGGGGTTGATGCGGAATACACCCTGGAAGAGATCGGCAAACAGTTCGATGTCTCCCGGGAGCGGATAAGACAGATAGAAAAAAAGGCCCTGAACCGTTTACGCCACTCCAGCAGAAGGGAAAAATTGAAAAATTTCCTGGATTAATTTCAACAACCGGCAAATCAACTACCTTCTCTGCAGCCGCCCTCTGATCAGTGCCGCAGTATCTTTTGCGGCCGGGATCAGCTGGACGGCTACCGGACTGTATTACCTCCCCGCTTTCCAGACCGGAAGCCTTATAATCATGGGGCTTCTGATCCTCTTCTACCGGAAAAAGGGGCTCCCGATTCTCCTCCTTTATCCCCTGCTCTTCTTTTTCCTCGGTACAATCCATACAATAGCCAGTTCCTCTGAACCGGGAACGGCAGAGGCAATCAGGCACTGGATCCCTGAAAAAAAAGCTGCCACAATCAGCGGCAAACTGCTAAAAGCCCCGGAAACAGGCAACCGGAGAAGCACACTCCTGATCAGTGCTGATCACCTGTTCTTCCCTGACAACAATCTTTTTTGTCTTAAGAAGGAACAGCAGGAAGAAGGAGACAGTCTAATCCCTTGCCAGTCCCGCCCGCTTAAGACCAGAATCCTGTTGAGGATGGATGGGGCCCCGCCACAGGAGATTTCGCCGGGAGATCCTTTGCTTATAAGGGCCGTACTCTCTCAACCGCACCGCTACGGTACCAAGGGTAGTTTTGATTACCCCGCCTACCTGGCCAGAAAATCAATCCACCTCCAGGGCTGGATCAAATCAAAGGACTTTATTGTCAAACTGCAGGCAAGTCCCGCATCCTTCCCCGCCTGGCAGCAATTCCTGGCCGGAGCCGAACAGATCCGTCAGCGGATCAACAACTTTATAACAGAAAGCCTTCCCCGGAGTACAGCCGGTCTCTACAGGGCAATTTTAACCGGCGACCGGGAAATGGTGGAAGAAGAGACCCTGGAAGACTTCAAAAAAACCGGGATAATGCACCTTCTGGCTATCTCCGGAGTCCATATGGGTCTGCTTGCTTTGTGCTGCGGTCTTGGTTTCAACTTCCTGGTCAGACGCTCAGAGTGGTTACTTCTCAACTTTAATTCAAGGAAGCTTGTCTGTATTCTGACCCTGCCCATTCTCCTGTTCTATGCCCTGATAGCCGGTCTCAATCCTCCAGTTGTCCGGGCCCTGATCATGACGGTTATCTTTTTTATGGCCATTATAAACGACCGCCAGCACCATCTGCCTACGCATATCAGCACAGCCGCCCTGATTATTCTCATTATTAACCCCCGGCTTCTCTTCTCCTCCTCTTTCCAGCTCTCCTTTGCCGCGGTTATCGGTATAATTATCATCCTGCCCCGAGTCAGGGAACTGATCAAACCGTCCCTGTCGGATGACAAACCGCATCTGCCCAAGCGTCTCCTGCACTGGTTGGGCGCCGGGCTTATGGTATCAGTGGCAGCCCAGCTTGCCACTATTCCCCTCCTGCTTTTCTATTTCAATCGTTTCTCTCTGATCAGTCCCCTGACCACCCTTATGGCCGAACCCCTGATCTGCTTTTGGTCTCTAATAATCGGCCTGGCAGGCTGTCCCCTGATCTTTTTCAAACCGGAACTGGCTGAGCCCCTATTCAGGATCGGGGGGAAAGGTCTTGAGGGTGCTGATCTCATCACCAGCAAACTGGCTGAACTCCCCTTTGCTGAGATCTGGCTCTCCACCCCTTCTCTTCCGGAAATCAGTATTTACTACCTGCTGCTTGTCGCCTTTTGCCTGAAAGGGAGAAAAACGGCCCGTTACTTGGTTATCAGTCTGTCTGCCTCTGTCCTGGTATTATATCCGTTCTACTTCAGCTACCGACAAACTCAACAGAACTACAACCAGATAAGCTTTCTCGATGTGGGGCAGGGCAATTCCGCTGTCCTGGAAATGGGCGGGGGCGAGATAATAGTAATTGACGGCGGGGGACCCTATTCAGAAAGCTTCAATGTCGGCAAGGCTGTCATCGCCCCTTATCTTTGGGAAAAAAGAATAAAAAGAATAGATCAACTGATAATCAGCCATCTGGATAGCGATCACTATAACGGCCTGCCCTTTATAGTCGAACACTTCCAGCCGGACAAAATCTGGCTAAACCATCCCAAAGCCGAAGGTTCAGAAGCAACCTTCAACAGACTTCTGGAAGCAGCCAGGCAGGCTGGAAGTTCCCTTAAGGTTCCTGGGCAGGGAGAGATATTAAGCAAGAGCCCGACTTCGAGCTTGAAAAACGTCGCCGGCCTTCATCTGGATTCGGAGTATCCTGAAGACAACAATCAGAGCCTGGTCCTCAAACTGACCAGCCATGGTTACAGTTTTCTCTTTCCCGGTGATATTGAGAAAAAGGCGGAGGCGGAACTGTTGGCAGGAGGGAGGGATATAAGTACAGAAATCCTGCTGGCCCCTCACCACGGAAGTATCAGTTCCAGTTCAGAACCTTTTGTCAGGACGGCCGATCCTGATTACACAGTGATTTCGGCGGGCAAATACCGGGATGACAGCTTTCCCTCTCCGGAGGTCATGCGGACTTACCGGGAGCAGGGAAGCAAAGTTTACAATACCGCCCTCCAGGGAACTGTAACTTTTAAGACCACGAATTCAGGCTTGAAGATCAATACATTTAAAGAGAATTAGAAGTAATCAGGGATCCCTGAATTCGTAACACCTGACTACTATGGGTCCTTAAATATCAGTAAAATCAGCCGGAGGCTTGGTTAAGTACGGTGCGAATTTGCTTTTGTCAATGCAGTTGGTATAGGCAGCCTCCGGGGATATTCTTTTTTTCTCAAGATAATCCATGATAGCGTCATCCAGGGTCTGCATACCGTAACGTTTACCAGTCTGCATAGCCGAAGGAATCTGAAAGGTTTTTCCCTCCCGGATGAGGTTGCGCACTGCGGGGGTACAGATCAGAATTTCCAGGGCTGCGCATCTCCCTTTCTGGTCAATGCGTTTAAACAGAGTCTGGGATACGACTGCCTTCAAAGCATCCGCCAGGGTGGAACGGACCTGGGCCTGCTGGTTGGCCGGAAAGATCTCAATTACCCTGTCCACCGTTTTGGCGGCGTTAAGGGTATGCAGGGTCCCAAAGACAAGATGGCCTGTCATGGCCGCTTCCATGGCCAGGGCAATGGTTTCCAAGTCACGCATCTCACCGACCAGGATTATATCAGGATCCTCGCGGAGGGCGCCGCGCAGGGCATTGGAAAAGCTCTGGGTATGGGTCCCTACTTCGCGGTGATTGACCAGGGCCTTTTGACTCTTGTGAACAAACTCCACCGGATCTTCGATAGTCAGAATGTGGTCGCTCCTGGTCCTGTTAGCCTCGTCAATAACCGCTGCCAGGGTCGTGGATTTACCGCTGCCAGTAGGCCCGGTAACCAGGACCATACCTTTGGGCAGACTGGCGAGCTTCTGAATCACCGTGGGCAGATTCAACTGTTCACAGGTCAGAATTTCACTGGGAATTTCCCGAAATACCGCCCCTATCCCCTTTCTTTCCTGGAATAAGTTTCCACGGTAACGGGCCAGGCCTGGAATTTCATAACCAAAATCCACATCACCTGTTTCTTCAAACTCTTTTACCTTTTCCTCAGCAACGACTTCATAGAGCATGGCCTTCAAATTGTCATTGTCGAGCTCCTTATACTTAACCGTCTCCATGTCACCCCTGATCCGCAGCAAAGGTTTCTGGCCGGAAACGAGATGAAGGTCTGAAGCTCCCTGATCATGCATAAGCTTAAAAAAGGCATCTATCTGAGCCATAATTTTCTCCTGATTACCTCCTGATTAAAAGTTTAATACCTGTACCTTAGTCGTACTCTAACTTGTTAATGTACACGTGTTAAACAATCTTGTAAAAGCACATTTTTCGTGCAAGAAGAAGTATAGCAGCCACATAATCCAATAAAAAAAATAAAAAGTCAATGCAAATAAACGGTTAGCCAAGTAAAATGTATAGACTATGTCTGAAAGTAAAACTATTGATCTCCATGTCCATACCAAATTCTCCGACGGCACGGAGACACCCGCGGCAACTGTCCTCAGAGCTGTAAGCCGGGGCCTGGCAGCGATTGCTATTACGGATCATGACACTGTCGCAGGAGTACAAGAAGGGATAGACCAGGGCCTTAATTCAGGATTGGAAGTTATATCCGGAGTTGAGTTGAGCGCAGTTATCAATGGCAAATCCATTCACATCCTGGGCTACGGAGTTAAAACGGAAAGCCTCCGGCTTCTGGAAAGCCTGGAAAAAATCCAGGCTGCAAGGAAAAGACGCAATCGGGAAATCATGGAAAGATTGAGAGGCATGGACATCATAGTAAACATGGAAGACCTGCAGAACTGTTCTCAAGGAGGACAGGCGGGGCGCCCTCACTTCGCCCGTATTCTTCAGCAGAAACATATAGTCGGAAGCACCGATGAGGCCTTCCGTCTTTATCTCGGCACCAATGGTGCAGCCTATGTCCCCCGGGAAGTCCTCACTGCCGAAGAGGCAATCACTATCATTCAGAAAGCCGGAGGTGTGGCGGTTCTGGCCCACCCTTTTACTATTGACATTGACCAGAACGGACTGACCCAACTCATAGAAAAACTGAGAGACTGCGGCCTGGCAGGCCTGGAGGTATTTTATCCCAGCCACGGCCAGGAGGCTCAGGCGGAACTCGTCAGACTCAGTAAAAGATTTAACCTTATTATCACCGGAGGCAGCGATTATCATGGCAAAGCCAAACCCAATATAAGGATGGGAAGGGTCTCCGGCAATCAGGCCATCCCTTATCGGATATTAAGCGATTTGAAGCAAATGCTCCGATAAGATATGGGCCAATAGCTACCGCGGCAATCCATCAAAGCAAGAAAGTCAATACTTCGTTATAACGGCTCTCTGCCCCCCCAGTTAAGCTTGCGCCTTAAAATATCAAAGTATCCTTTCCGGGGCGATGAAATCAGGCGCAGCGGTCTTTCCGCGGTTTTTATTTCCAAGATATCATCTTCCCGCATATCCCAGAGATGGCTGCCGTCAACAATTACTTTCAAATCATCTGATTCCGTTGCCAGTCTGACTTGGCAACAGACCCCGGCCGACAGCATAATCGGCCGGCTCTCCAGCATGAAAGGGCATATCGGGGTAAGCAGCATCGAAGATATGGAAGGATGAACAATGGGGCCGCCGGCTGAGAGATTATAAGCGGTAGAGCCGGTAGAGGTGGCAAAGATCAGGCCGTCTGCCTTGTAGCAGGCCAGAAACTCCTCATCCATCCAGGTGTTGAGGTGCACCAGATGTTCAACCACCCCTTTGCTGATCACTACATCATTAAGGCCGTAACGCCACTCCCCGTTTTCAGAGCCCCTGACAATCCTGGTCCTGAGCATGGTGCGTTCTTCAACTTGAACGTCTCCGGCCATAATCTTTGCCAAGGCCTCAAAGCATTCCAGCTCAGAGACCTCAGTCAGAAATCCCAGATAGCCCAGGTTGACTCCCACCACCGGAACCTGGCACCGTCCGGCCTCAGGGGCGATATGAAGGAGGGTGCCGTCTCCCCCCAGAATAATGAGCAGATCAAGATCCGGACTTATACTGTCAACAACTGTGGCAATATCCTTTTCAGCCAGCCAGGCAGCCATCTCTTCCCCCAGGCGATGGGCCTTGGCTGAACCATGTTTTAATATCAGTCCCACTTTATTAAATTCCATGACAGTCCGGTCACCCCTGACCCAATTCTCTGGAACGGTTGAAGGCCGCCTCTACCCCATCCATTATTGCGGCTTTAAAGGCCGCCTTTTCCAAGGCATGAAGACCGGTAATGGTAGTGCCCCCGGGAGAAGTGACCATGGATCTGAGCTGGGCCGGATGCATATCCTTTTCCTGAACCAGTTTCACCGAACCGAGAATGGTCTGCAGAACCAGCTCCCTGGCATCATCCGGCTTTAAGCCTACTTTGATCCCGGCGTCAATCATGGCGTCAATAAAAGTGAAGACATAGGCAGGGCCGCTGCCGCTCAAACCGGTAACAGCATCAAGATAGGACTCTTCCAGCCTGACGCACTTGCCGATAGCGGAAAATATCGCCATGCCGGTCTCCATATCTTTTTCCGTAGTCCCGCTGCCGCCGGACAGGGCAGAAGCGCCTTCCAGGATAAGGGCAGGGGTATTGGGCATAACCCGGATAATGCGGGAACCGGCAGCAAGTTTTTCTGCAATAAAAGATATAGGGATACCTGCGGCAATAGAGATAACCAGGTGTTTTCCCGTCAAATTACCCTTGTAGTCCTCGAGCACCCGGCCCAGAATCTGAGGCTTGACCGCCAGCAGGACTATACCGCAATCCTCCGCGTCTTCAGGGGCTGTAGTCGTAGTTACCGAATAGTTATCACCAAGAAATTTCCTCCGATCCGCGTCCGGTTCAATCACTGTAATCCGTGAACTTTCAACTAGTCCGCTCTGCAGCAGCCCCTTGATAATGGCCTCAGCCATCTGGCCTCCACCGATAAAACCGATATTTTCCTCCAGTACCATATATTCTCCTTGGACTGTTCCCATGTAGTTTAGGCAGACCTATGGGAAACTTACGCTTTATGTTAATATATATATTGACCTGTCATTTTTTAGCAATATCTAACTTATTTTAGCTGCCGGAGCCAGAAATAATTTAAATCAGTCCTCTTATACCGGATCCGTTATTCCTTTATCCCGTGAGCAATCAGAGATAACTGCCCTCTCACCTGTCTGGCTGAAACAGATATTAGTATCTCAATTTTCCGGACTGATTTATCTACATATTGAAGTAATAATAGTTTTCTCAATTCGGAAAGTTGAGCCGATACCGTCCATGGGATGCAAGTCCCCTCTTATAAGATCATGGAGCCGATAGGAAGGAGGCCAGGGGACAGACCGAAAATCGGCGGTAAGGCTCTGACCGGATAAAGCTATTTACTCAGTGATGTCCGGAATAGCGTTGACGGCCGGGGATAGAGTTTATTCTGACCACACATCCACCTCACCTCCGAACTCACCTCTTTTATTGTAGGCCACATCCACAATGACCGCAGCCGTATCTTCGGGATCCGCACCCTGATATTCCGTCATTCGTGTTTTTGTCATCCCCGGGTTAACGCAGATCATGGGCTCCCCCACCGCCATGGTAAGCATTCGTAATGCTGCCTTGCTTGCACAGTATACAGGAAGATTATCAAAGGGTTGCCTGGCGGCTCCGCTGGCTATATTGATTACCTTGGGTATATTCAGATCCATCCCGACCTTGGCAACTTTTATAGCTCCCTCGGCATTTACCCGCATAATACTTTCGATGTCCTCAATGTCATGATATTTAAACTTCTTCCAGCGTGCCACCCCTGCATTATTAACAATAACCTCGGGCCTCCATTCCTCAAGTATCGATTTAAAATCCGCAATCGAGCCATTGTCAGTCACATCGAGGTTGACAACTTTTGCTCCGGTTTTTTCCGCCACCTTTAGGGCGGAATCTTTGTCGATATTGTAAGTTATACAGATATCATCTCCATTCCGCCCAAAGGCAAGGGCGGTAGCCATTCCAATACCGTTGCTTCCTCCAGTGATCGCAATTCTCATAATACCATCCTTTATGGTTTTATTATTGATACAAAATATTTACAGTTGATTATGAAGACTCAACAGGATAACTTGCTTCTTTCCAGTCCTTTATGCCGCCCTGGTAGTCATAGACTTCCTTATATCCCAGTTTTTCTAGCCTTTCAGCTGCATTTGGTGATGCCTTACAGTCAAAACTGGCGCAGTAAACCACTATTTTCCGGTCCTTGCTTTCCGCTTTCTCCTCGAATTTCTGTTCAAAATTTTCGTCGTTAACCGGTATATTGACAGAACCGGGTATATGCTCCTGGTTAAACTGCTTCGGAAGCAGCACATTTACCAAGAGAAAATCTTTATCCTTTGCCATCATCTCCTTTAATTGTTCTCTGCCTAATGTCTTCATCTTCTCATTTCCTCCTGCCTTCATTGGTTCCGAATCGGTAATTCAGATATGTCCTTAAGCTTCTCAATATTACATACCTAAAAGATAGCAAAAGATGCTCTTTTAGGTAAATCGAGTAGGGTGAAGCGGGGTGATCAACTCCGCTTCATCCCTCTCACAG
>JBKHJR010000023.1:0-37179 GCA_046537975.1 Desulfurivibrionaceae bacterium | reverse complement strand
ATTCAGGTCAGGACAGCTTCCCCTGGATGTAGCCTTGATTCAGGTCACCCCCCCGGACGCCAGAGGCAAAGTCAGCCTGGGCATTTCTGTTGACATCGTAAAAAGCGCCGCTGAAAACGCTTCTCTGGTAATAGCCCAGGTAAATACGAAGATGCCCAGAACCCATGGAGACAGCTTTCTTGATATTTATGATTTTGATATCCTTGTACCGACCTCAACGCCACTTCTGGAAAGAACGTCCACCCCGCCCACTGAAAATACGAGACTTATAGGCCGGCACATTGCCGCTCTCATTGATGACGGTTCCACCATTGAATTTGGAATAGGCCGCATTCCCCATGCCCTGGTGGAATTTTTGAAAGACAAGAAGAATCTGGGTATCCATACCGAGATGCTTACTGACAGCATCATAGAACTTATTGAGTCCGGAACGGTGACCTGCAGCCGGAAGAGCCTGGACAGAGGAAAAATTGTGGCCAGCTTCTGCATGGGTACGGAAAAATTGTACGACTATATCGACAACAATCCTTTCTTCTGCTTCCGACCCACCGAATATGTCAATGATTCCCATATAATCGGCAGGCAGCATAAAATGGTAGCCATAAATATGGCCCTGGAAATCGATCTGACCGGTCAGGTATGCGCCGATTCCATTGGTTCCAGCTTTTATTCAGGAATTGGAGGCCAGGTGGACTTCAACCGCGGGGCCGGGCGCTCCAGCGGGGGCAAAGCTATCATAGCCATGGAGTCAACTGCCGGAAAAGGGACGATCTCCCGCATTGTTACCCGTCTCACTCCCGGGGCCGGTGTGGTTACCACCAGAGGGGAAGTCCATTATGTGGTTACTGAGTACGGCGTGGCTTATCTACACGGCAAAAGCATCCAGGAAAGGGTTCTGGCCCTGATCAGCATCGCCCACCCGAATTTCCGGGAACAGCTGTTCCGGGAGGCCCTGGAGGCCAAGTATATAAAACAGGAGCTTGCCGAGGTGGAAGGTCGCTTTCTGATCGCCTCCCAGGAGATGAACACCTCTTATCTGCTGGATGACGGAACCAAGGTAAATTTCCGGCCGGTACATCTTACCGACGAACCCCGTATGAGGGATATTCTCTATGCCCTGTCCCAGGAGACTCTTTACTACCGTTTCATGACCCACAGCCAGCGCTTCGGTCACCGGCAGATCCAGAATTTTGTCTATATCGACCACCGCAAGGATGTGGCCATTGTGGGGACAGTACCGGAAGCCCATGGCGAGGATATCATAGCTATCGGCCGCTATTATCTAAATGACAAGACCAACAGGGCGGAAGTTGCCTTTGTTATCCGTGACGAATGGCAGAATAAAGGAATCGGGACCTTTCTTTTCAATCATTTGGTAAGCATTGCCAAAAAGAACGGGATTGCCGGTTTTACCGCCGAAGTCCTTCGGGACAACAAGAGGATGCAAACTATCTTCAATCACAGCGGCTTCAGGGTTAAAAGCAAACTGGATGAAGATGTCTACAGCTTCCAGCTCGATTTTTATTAACTGATATTAGACCGATATTTTTATCATTCACGACATTATTTTGTTCTCCTTGTTGATGAGTAAGCACTGACCGTCAGAACCGACTGCCAAGAAGATTCCAAGCCTCATCCCTCAGAATCCTCCGACCTGCCCCCTTTTTTTCCAGAACAGGCTGTCCCCCGGTAAGAAACTATTTTATTTTCCTTTGACAACTGTGAAGAAAATTTTTAAAGTGTCAATCTTGAACGAAGTAAAAGTGACACAGATACAAGATTTTTTATCCCGCCTTAATAAAAAGGACAAAGTAAAAGCAGAGATAATTGGTCTCAGGGGAAGTTCCAGGTCAATGCTGGCCTCCGGAATCACTTCTGAGAGCGGTTCCCCCCTGCTTTGTCTTGTGCCGTCTGAACCCCTGGTTTCTATTGTTGCCGAAGATCTCAAGCTCTTCAGTGACCTTCCGGTAATAAAGTATCCGGCTCAGGAGATACCCCCTTATACCCCTCTTTCTCCTGACAGCAAGACTACCACTGACAGACTTTCCGCACTTTACAGAATATCCAGCGCCCAACATCCTTATATTTTGGTATCTTCCTTAGAAGCCCTGCTCCGCAGAACCATTCCTTTAGCCAGAATCAACGAGCTTGCCGAACTGGTTATAAGCGGGGAGGAAACCGACCAGAAAGAACTGACCAGTTCCCTGATCACCAGCGGCTATGAAAAAGTGTCCCTGGTTCAGGAGCCGGGGGAGTTTTCTGTCCGGGGTGGAATCATAGACGTTTACCCCCCCTATTCCGCCTATGAAGACCCCGATTCTGCCGATCAGGAGCCGGAATTGGAAAATGCCCCGGTCCGACTTGATTTTTTCGGGGATACCGTGGAATCCATCCGGTTGTTTGATCCGGTCAGCCAGCGGTCAATCAGGGAGATTCAGGAAGCTGTTTTTATCCCGGTAAGCGATATCCTTCTGCCTTCTCCCGATTCTCCGGAACATAATAAGATAATTGGTAAGTATAATTCTCTTATCGCCGGTAGAGAGCAAGACCTTCCGGAAGCAGGCAAGATCAGGGAAAAACTTAAAAGTTGCCATCGCTTCCCGGGTATTGAATTTTATCTGCCCCTGTTTTACGATCAACTCTCTTCCCCTATTGAAGCCCTGTCTCCGGAAACTATTATCCTGCAATTCGACACCCCTGAGATCAATCATTCCCTGGAGCTGCTTGAAGAACGGATAAACAGGAACCACCAGGAAGCACTTAATTCCGGGAGTCCGGCTTTTGCCCCGGAAAAGCTTTTTGTCCCCCGGGAAGAACTGGCGGCTAAGCTGGCTGACTTCAGCCTGGTTAACATGCATGATTTCAGCGGCTCCGGAAAAAATGATCAGGTCTATCATTTTAAGTCAACCGATCACACCCTTCTTAAACAGGAAATAACCAGTGCCCGTAGAAAAGAAGGCCCGGTCGCCCCTGTGGCCAATAAGATATCTTCATGGCTGAGAGATCAGGATAAAATTGCTTTATGCTGTCGTTCCAGACAGCGGGCGAGCCACATTGCTGAACTCCTGACACCTTACGGCCTGGAAACCTCCTTTCAGCAGGCACCTCTGAATCCCCTGAAGATGAAGAGTGACACAGTGTATCTGACTGAAAAACCGGTTAGCCAGGGATTCGATCTCCCGGATGAAGGCATCCATATTCTGTCGGAAAAGGAGATATTTGGCGAAAAGGGACCCGGCAGGTATAGGTCTGCCAAGACCTCTAAAAAAAAGGAACAAGACACCATACGCTTTGAAAATCTGCAACCCGGGGAATATGTGGTTCATACCGACCATGGAGTCGCTGTTTTTCAGGGCATCATCCATCTTGAACATAATAACGTGGGCGGCGACTTCCTGGAACTGTCATACCAGGGTGATGATAAACTGTTTCTGCCGGTGGACAGGATGTCCATGGTTTCCAAGTATCACGGCATAGCCGATCAGGAACCGTCGGTCAGCAGACTCGGCACCAAGTCCTGGGCAAAGGCCAAAAACAAAGTCAAAGAGGCTGTCTGGAAGGTGGCCCAGGAACTGCTCGATCTTTATGCCCATCGACAGTTAGCCGAGGGGCGGGCTTTCTCCAGACCGGGTGAGTTGTATAATGAACTTGAAGCATCTTTCCCCTTTGAGGAAACTTCCGGCCAGATCAATGCCATCAACGATGTGATAGGTGACCTTACCTCAAACAAAAGCATGGACAGGCTGGTTTGCGGGGATGTGGGCTACGGTAAAACAGAGGTTGCAGTCCGGGCAGCCGCCAAGGTCGCGGAAGACGGCTGCCAGGTGGCTATGCTGGTTCCCACCACTGTTCTGGCGGAACAGCATCTGGAGACCTTCTGCCAGCGTTTTGAGGGGCTGCCACTAAGAGTGGCCAGCCTTAACCGTTTCCGTTCAGGCAAAGAACAGCGGGAAATAATAAATGAACTGTCCGAAGGCCGGATTGACATAATTATCGGTACCCACCGTCTTCTCTCCAAAGATATCGTCTACCATCGCCTGGGGCTCTTGATAATTGACGAAGAACACCGTTTCGGGGTAAAGCATAAGGAGAAACTGAAAAATTTCAAAAAAAACATCGATGTTATGACCCTGACCGCTACCCCTATTCCCAGAACCCTCCAACTTTCTCTTTTAGGGGTACGGGACCTGTCTACCATCAACTCCCCTCCCCGGCACAAACGTTCGATCAAAACGTTTATAGCCCGTCAGGATGACCTGGTTATCAAAGAGGCTATTGTCAAAGAGCTGCAACGCAAGGGCCAGGTCTTTTTTGTCCATAACCGGGTCCAGTCCATCCGGGAAGTGGCCCGGAAAATTCAAAAGCTGGTCCCCCAGGCCCGAGTTGGTGTGGGACACGGCCAGATGGCAGCCAAACAACTTGAAGACATTATGGTGAGCTTTACCCGGCAAGAGATAGATGTACTGGTCAGTACAACTATTATAGATTCCGGACTTGACATCCCTTCAGCTAATAGTATCATTATCAGCAGGGCTGACCGCTTTGGTCTGGCGGAAATATATCAGTTGCGCGGCCGGGTTGGCAGAGGAGACGAACAGGCTTTCGCCTATCTCCTGGTCCCCTCCCTGGACAGGCTTTCCCAGGAAGCCAAACAGAGGCTCAATGCAGTAATGGACTATAATGAACTGGGCGGGGGTTTCAAACTTGCCATGAGTGATCTCCAGATCAGGGGGGGCGGCAATATCCTGGGCAAATCCCAGAGCGGCAACATAGCAGCGGTAGGCTATGATCTTTATCTGGACCTCCTTCAGAGAACGGTAGAAGACCTGAAAGAAAGAAGCAGCGAGGAAGGAAGAAGCTGTACCGAAATGGAAATAGATCCGGAAATAAACCTGCAAATTTCCGCTTTCATACCAGATAATTACATTCAGAGTACTGATCAACGCTATCTGGCTTACCGCAGAATCACCAGCATTAAAGAAGAAGACGGTCTTATTGACCTGAAAAGTGAAATGAGGGATCGATACGGCCCGGTTCCCCGGGAAGTAGACAATCTTATCTCAATTATTTCAATCAAACTTATCCTGAAGACATACAGGATAAGTAAGCTGGAACAGGGCAGCAATATCCTTGCCTTTACCTTTCTTGAAGATACCCCGGTCTCTCCTGAAAAAATTCTCGCCCTTGTGGCAAAAGACAAAAACAACAACAAATTTACTCCAGACGGTAAGCTGGTCATAAAATCCCAAATGGACAGTCCAGAAGAAATATTTAATAAAATCAGGAAGATTTTGCAGGACTTGGAGGCTGCTTAATTGAATATGAAAATATATAAATTTGGAAAACGAATTACAGCCATAAACATCATTGCTCTTATAGCTCTGTTCACAGCAACTACCGGCTTAACCCGGGAAGGCAAACTGCTCGACAGGGTGGTAGCTGTAGTAAATACGGAAGTAATCACTCTTTCTGAACTCGATAAGGAAGCAGCGCCTTTTTTAAATCAGATAAAAGGAGATGTTTCTGATTCCGGTTTCAAGAACCAATTAAATCAGATCAGGCAGAAAGTTCTAAAAAAAATGATTGACCATGAACTGATCCGCCAGGAAGCCGAAGACGAGAATATAAGAGTCAGCAAGGAAGAAGTTAATCAAGCCTTAGCCCGTATAGCTGAAAGTAATAACGCCAGCATTGAAGAAATTAAAGATGAGTTGCGGTCTTCCGGGGCCTCCTTGGATAACTACCGGAAAAATATCAGGATGCAGATTCTGCGCTCCAGGCTTATCAACCGGAATATCAGGGGAAAAATAGTGATAAGTGATGAGCAGATCGAAGACTACTACCGGAACAATTACAATAAAAAATCCAATAAAGACGGCTACCACCTGTTGCAGTTTGCTGCCGGCTGGGGTGAAGGGGGCAGGCATGAATCAAAAAAAGAGGCCAGGAAATTTGCCGAAAAGATGAGAGAAAAAATAGACAACGGTGCCGGTTTCTCTGAAATCGCCCGGCAATATTCTGATCTGCCTTCCTCTTCCGAGGGAGGAGATATTGGCTTTTTCAAGAAGAATGAGCTTGCTCCTTATATGTGGGAGGCAATCAAGGATCTGGAGCCCGGCGAATTGAGCCCGGTTATGGAAACCCGGTCCGGCTTCCAGTTTTTTCTTTTTCTGGGCGGCAAAAAAGACAATACCACCCAAGAAACTCCCTTAGAGGTGGTCCGGGAAGATATTCGTAAAAAATTATATGATAAATCCCTGGAAAAAAGATTTGAAAAATGGACTAAGGAACTGAGGGAGAAGGCCTATATCGAAAAGATGCTGTGAACAGGGGGGGACTCAAGTAGAATGGATGATTCGTAGCCTGCCTTACCACAACGTATACAGGATAATACGGTAAAGGGGATGAAGTCAGAGGGTTATAGATACTAATACCCGAGATTCCTGACAAAAGAGTTATAAGGGGGGACGATGGATACCGAAAGTTCAGAGAATAACAGAAATTCTGGTTTCGAGGGTGAAGGAAAACAGCCTTCTCAAGATTCCCTGGGGACCTATCTGCGCAAGGAAAGACTGAAGAGAGGATTCAACCTTCAGGAAATAGCAGAGGGAACCTGTATTCACATCGCCACCCTGCGGGCTCTGGAAGATGACGATGAAAGCAGAATCACTGCGGAGGTTTTCACCCGGGGCTTTCTCAGGCTTTATGCCGAATATATAGGCCTTGATCCCCAGGAAGTTCTGAAACATTACAACCAGACCAAAAAAGAATCATATCCAAGCGGAACATGGGATTACGATTTACCCTCAAAAAAGAAAATCGCCCGGTTACATGCCATTTTTAGCAGAAAATATGCTGTTGTTCTCCTATTGTTTCTACTTATTGGCTTGGGGCTGATATTCTATCTTTACTCGCCTCCGGATTAAATACACTGCTGATGACAGAACTTCATACCCGGGCAGTGACAATTGGGATCACTGATTACAGAGATTCGGATAAAATTGTCACCTTTTATTCCGAAAAATACGGTAAAATTACCGGAATTGCCAAAGGAGCCAAGCGCAGTAAAAAGCGCTTTGTCAATAAACTGGAGTTCTTTTCCCTTTTAAATATTATCCTGATTCCCTCCAGAAAATCCACACTATACCGCCTTGACCGGGCGGAACTGATAAATCCCTATCAACCCCTGTGCGAAAGCTACCTGAAATACACGGCGGCTATGGTAACCACTGAGCTGACCAAAGGGCTTACCCGCGATAACGATTGTGATGAAAATATCTTTAGACTGTTGACCTGGACTCTGGATAACATCAGTGGGGGAGATAGTATAGATATACTGGAAACCGTGGTCCTTTTTCATCTCAAGCTTCTGGATGTAACCGGTTTTCTGCCCCAGCTTTCCAGGTGCGTGTCCTGCACTAATGAGCCGGACAGAGAGGCCATCTTTGTCCCTTCTGCTGACGGTATCCTTTGTGCAGACTGTCTGCCCTTGACAGGCCTGCCTCCTTCAAGCAGACTTTCCTTAAATACGGTAAAAATTCTCAAGATGGCCAGATCGCTGCCACTGGAAAAACTGTCAAGACTGAAACTGTCCGTAAATTCCTGCCGGGAATCCTTCCGGATGTTCAAGATCTGCATCAGCTATCTGCTGCAAAGGGAGATTCACTCCTGGCAACAGTTCGAAAAAATTATGAAGATTTAAGAAGGAAAAAGCTGATTATGGAGGGGGCTATGTTTGACAAGGGACCGGAGCTTTTTCCGATCAAGGATAGATTCATCTATACAGCCCATTGCAGTATCTCACCCCTTTTCAGAAAAGGGGCTGACCGGGCGGCGGATCTGCTTCATCGTCAGAGCAGAGAAGGAGTACTTCTGACTGATGAATACATGGACATCCTGACAGGCCTGCATCAGAGGGCAGCTGAACTGCTAAACACCTCCTCCGAAAACCTGGCCCTGGTCAAAAACACCTCGGAAGCCTTGGGAATGATAGCAGGTGGATATCCCTTCCAGCCCGGAGATGAAATTATCAGTTATGTCCATGAATACCCGGCCAACCATTATCCCTGGAAACTCCAGGAGCAAAGAGGCGTATACCTCAAGCTGCTGCCTGACCGGAACAAAACCGGTGTTGATATTGGTGGGCGTCCTTGTGCCTGGAGCATGGCCGACCTGAAAGAGATGGTTACTGAAAAGACCAGAATGGTGGCAATAAGCCACGTCCAGTTCTCCAGCGGCTATGCCGCAGACCTGAAAAAGCTGGGTAAATTCTGCCGCAGGCACGATATCCATCTGGTGGTTGATGCGGCCCAGAGCCTGGGATGCCTGCCGGTATCTCCGGAAGAGGCCCATATTGATGCCCTGGCCGCCTCAACCTGGAAGTGGTTGCTGGGACCTATAGGCACCGGACTCATGTATACATCTCCATCGTTTCGGGAAAAACTGGGACATGTCATGACCGGTGCGGAGCAAATGCAGCAGGGACCTGACTTTCTGGACCACACTTGGCAGCCCTGGCAGAGTGCCAGGCGCTTCGAATACAGCACATCTCCTCTCTATCTGGCAGCCGCCCTGGAGGCCTGCATCAGCGATATCTTCCTCAAGTACGAAGTAGAAGAGATACGCAAAGAGGTGTTCCGGTTGCAGGATATCTTTCTCAACAAGCTTGACCGGAATAAGTACATCCCTGTCCTCTTTCAGGAAGAAAACAGATCAGGTATAATCTCTCTGATTTCCGAAATGGAGCCCGAAGAGTTACAGGACAAGCTGAGAAAACAAAATATTATCTGTTCTCCCAGAAGCGGCTACCTGCGCCTGGCTCCTCATTTCTGCACAAGCGAAGAAGAGGTGGAACAGGTAGCAGAAGCACTCAACAGACTTTAAGAAATCCAGACCCCAAGGTCGGGGTATAGACAGGATCAAAGAAAGGATAGAAGACCAATTATAAAACGCCGTATACCTGCTGAAAGCCTATGAGAACCGTTCTTATTTTATCGATTGCCATACTGCTGGTTATCATTCTGGATTACAGTGATTTTTTCCTGACAAGGTTAATCAGGGACAGGATAGAAAAAATAAATAATCAGGCTGTTCGGGTTTTCGCCTATAAGCCCATCAGTATACTGAATACGGCGCTAACCAGCCTACTTTTCTGGGTTCCTCCTTTATATCTCCTCCCTGAGCCGCTGCTGCTGGAGTATAAAATTATGGTGACCATTATTTATTGGGCGATTGTATCGACCTGTCTTACTTTCTACCTCAGAAAAAAATCATCCCATAAGATCTCCCTCCAGGCCCTGCCCTTTATTGTTTGCTTTGCCGTTGCCGCTGGGGTGTTCCTGGGGCCGGTTCTAAAAGTGGTGAATACCATTCTTGGGATATAAGAAAAGACACCGGCTTTGCTCGGTCCCATTTAGCCGCCCTTTTAACCAGGCTCTGCTCCTGCTAATCAGCTAAATGTACTACCATGATAATATGTTGTTACTGATTTTTGGCAGGAAGTAATTGGTAAACCAAGGTTTTTAAGGTAATAGCTCTTTACTGAGTTGCTTTATTTTTTTAATTATAGTTCTTATATTGAAAGAAACTCATGGCGCTTTTGAACAAAAAAGTGGGGGTAGTTGCTTCTCGTACTGCCCCACTTTTAGGTCCCTTTTTCCAGAGATCGGAAAAGATCCCATAAAATGACGCATCTCATAGGCCCCGTACAATAAGTTTTTTCTGGGAAAGCGTCCGCGGATGAAAGGCTAGGTCCCGGGTAATGACCGACCATATGATTACAAGTAAAGCAAGGGATAACAGCCGGGATAATTGCCGGCACAGCAGTTCTGTTGATATTTGCGGCGGAAATCGGCAATCTCTCCGCCCTCATGGAGAGGCTGGGGCTTCTTCTTCTGGGTACTGCCCTGGCCTCCTATCTCGGTCTCAATTTTACCGGTTCATCTACTTATACCTCGCTTTCCGGGGTAAAAAAAGAGATGCGGCTGGCAGTACCAGTAATGATCATCGGTGGGGCGGCAGGTCTGTTGTTATGGCTCGGTGCCTGTTTTGTAGTCTGACCCTGACGGCTTATTCCAAAATCCGGGGGTCAGATCAGCAAACCAAGCTGGATAAAGATATGGTCTTTGCACCCTGCATAAAATAATTCTACTAATCTTTGATCTTATCATGACAGGAACTCTCAGATACCTGAAAGATGTTAGCTCACTCAACCTGGATCAGGACAGGTGTATAGGCTGTGGTCTTTGTACCATAGTCTGCCCTCAGGCCGTATTAACCATGATTGGCGATAAAGCCGACATTGCAGATCTCAACGCCTGTATGGAATGCGGGGCCTGTACCCGGAACTGTCCCACCGGCGCCATCCAGGTGGAGGCTGGTGTGGGCTGTGCTGCCGCAGTAATCAATACTGCCCTGGGGCGCAGCGGAGAGCAGTGCTGCTGCAGAAATTAGGGCTAAGCTTTAAGGTGAGTGGAAGCCTATATCCTTCCCGGCTTTTTTTAACTGAATCAGAGTGAAATACTATGCCCGGAAAAAGGGAAAAGGCTGCTTTTAATCCATATTCTGTACTCATTATCATGGCTGTGCTGGCCCTGATCATTGTATCAGTGCTTAATCTGATCAAGCCTTTTGCCGCACCCCGGTCCGGGGCGGGGATAGAACTCTTCACCATTTCCGGCAATTATAGTGAAACCGGGATCGCTACCAGGCTTAAGGAAGAAAATCTAATCAGAAATACCTGGGCCTTCCGCCTTGCTCTTAAAAAGCCGGTCGAACCAGGGGGTTATTATCTGACCCGGAATATGGATGCCTGGGCAATAGCTGAAAAACTGGGGGAAATGCCTGACCTGGTCCGTCTCACCATTCCGGAGGGCTGGCGCAGGGAGCAGATCGCGGAACTGCTCTCGAAAAAGCTGGGCTGGAGTCAGAAAGAAAAAGAGAACTGGCTGGTTGAAGCTCCTTTGATCAATCCTGAGATCCAGGAAGGTCTTTATTTCCCTGATACCTACTTGATTCCCCGCAGCGAGTCGCCCCGCAGTACAAGCAGGCGTCTGCGGTATCGTTTCCAGGAAGCCATGGAACCATTTTTTGGAGAAGCACTCCAAAAAAACATTAAATGGACTGCATTGGTGACCCTGGCTTCGATAATCGAACGCGAGGCTTCAGGTGACAAAGACCGGAAACTGATTGCCGGTATACTGTGGAATCGTTTGCAGCGCGGCATGAAGCTTGATGCTGATGCCACCGTACAGTACATCCGGGACAACCGGGATGACAATGACCGCTGGTGGGGACCGATTGACCGCGAAGACAAGCAGATCGACTCTCCCTATAACACTTATAAGCACAAGGGCCTGCCGCCCTCCCCGATCAACAGCCCCGGCCGCGCCGCCCTTGAAGCCGCCCTTAACCCCAAGCCAACAGAGTTCCTCTACTATCTCCATGACGACGATGCCAACATTCATTGCGCCCGCAGCTACGACCTACATCGGGAAAATATTAGAAGGTACTTGAATAATGATCAGGGGGCTGACATCAGGGCAGCTTTGTTGCCACCATCTTTGAAGTAGCGTAGTCCCTGCCTTCAACTATGACCCCTCAGCCGGCCCGAGGCATAGTCCGCCAGTTTTTCCCGGAATATTTTGGCGTTATGGCGTATGTCCACCGGGAAGGAAGGATGGATCAAAAAAGTTTCTATATCAGAGGTAAGGGGGTTCCGGGCGGCTAAGTCTTTAAGATCAGCCAACAGCTTTTGTTTGTCAACCCTGCCTTTTGCAGGTTCGATGATGATAACCGGCTTCTGATTTCCTGCAGGTCCTATTCCCACCAGGGCAGACCTGTAAACCAGGGGATGTTCATTAAAGACAGCCTCGCAGGGGATGGGATAAAGGGTTCCGCCGTCGGTCAGCACCCGATGGGCCTTACGGCCGCAGAACCAGAGCCTGCCTTGCTGATCGAAATAGCCCATATCCCCCATCCGGTGCCGGATAGAATCACCGTCACTGATCTTGGCCTTGTCTGTTGCTTCCGGCAACCGGTCATAGGCCGGGGTCACCACCTCTCCCTTGACCACTATTTCCCCGATTTCACCTGCCGAGCAAACAGCGGCCTCCGACCAGCAGGCAAGAGGGCCGGGAACCGGTTTAATCACCTGTATTTCAATGCCGGGCAAAGAACGGCCTACACAGGTACCCTGCCCCTCCCTGCTTTTGCCCCTGGTCTCAGACAGGATTTCCCTTCCTTCTATGGAAGCCAAGGGCAGGGCTTCAGTGGCCCCGTAAGGAGTATGGATTTCCGCCTGGGCCGGCAGTATCTTTCCCACCCTCTCCACCAGTTCACCGGAAACCGGGGCCCCGGCCATGAGTACTTTTTTCAGGGAAGGCAGGGAAATTTTTTTCCGCAGGCAGTAACGGCTCACCACATTCCAAATGGCGGGAGACCCGAAGGAATAGCTGACTTCCTGCTCCAGAATCGTTCTGATGAATCCGGCCGGCCTTACGTTGGCCGGCCTGGAAGGATCCATTTCCGGCAGAACGACCGTGGCCCCCAGACCAATGGAAAAAAGGCCGAAAAGGGGGAAGGCGGGCTGATCTCGATCTCCGGGCCTTATGTTATAGTAATCCCTGATCAGGGAGAGCTGGGAGGCAAACACCCGGTGGGTATACAGAACCCCTTTGGGCGGACCGGTGCTCCCTGTAGTAAAAACGACGGCAGCCGGATCATCCTGACCACTTACGGGCTCCGGAGCCCGGGCTGGGGGCAGGTTCTGTTTTACTTTTTTCAGATTTACGGCAAATAACCGGCTGACCGGATCCGTGCCCAGGTTGAGGCGGACACTTTTAAGGGCCTGTCCGGAGAGGAGCTTGAATAATTGAGCCTTGGAGCTGCCGATAAACACCCGGGGAGTTACCTGGCCGAGGGAGCGGCCCAAATTCCGGAAACCCATACCCGGATCAATCAGGATCACCACTGCCCCCAGGGAAAAAAGGGCAAAAGTGACAGAGATGAACTCCCTGGAAGGAGGGACCATAAGGATAACTCGGTCCCCCTTAGCAACTCCCAAGGAAGAAAGGCCGCGGGCCAGGGCCCGGCTTTCCTCATGGATCTCCCCAAAGGTCCAGCTCTGATATCCACCTCTCCCCTTCCTGGTTATAAGGGCGGTTTCCTCTCCTCTTTCCCGGGCTTGCCGGGTCAGGGCCTGATAGATGTTATCGAACATGTTTGTCTAAAGATGGTTGTGATAGCGCCAAGAATAGAATATGCAGTTCAGCAGCAGGCCCCTCCCCCGCTGTCTTCGCCGGTTTCCTCTGTGGAAGCGGCCGCAGGTGAACAGTTGAAGGCTCCGAAATGGACCGAACGGTCCCCGCTTATTATAAAGTGAGGGGCCAGCCTGGTCTCCTCCAGCATGGCGGCAGTATTTCCGCAGACCAATTCCGGCTTGCCGGTTATATAGGTGTGGTGATCATCAAGGACATACCTGTGGGGATGCCCGGGTATGGTTCCTTTATAAACCGCGGTCTGGCCGTAGTCTTCGCAAATATCCTCCAGGGCATCGATCTTGAAGGCCCGCACGGTCAGGGAGTAGAAGTTTACCATCCCTATCTTTTCCTCTATTTCAGGATTATCCAGGCTGATCCGCCGCTTTTCCACCACCCGGTAGTCCGGGTAGCCCAGCTCACTGAGCAGGCGCCGGAAATCCTCTATGTACATGGCCCCCGCCAGACACTCGCCATGGAGAGCAGGGTCATTCATCAACTCCTCAGGCACTCTCCGGTCAGCAAATACGTCTGCAAAATAAAGTTCGCCTCCGGGCTTGAGAATCCTGAAGATTTCCGAAAATATCTTCTTTTTCTCGGGAAGGAGGTTCAAAACGCAGTTTGATATTACCAGGTCCAGGGAGTCCTCTGCAAAATAAGAGCCGACATTTTCCATGTTATCGAAAATGAACTCCGCATTGGAATGGCTATAGCCGAATCTTTTGGCCTGCTCCTCCACGTATTTCCTTGCCGTTTCTATCTGAGCCTCGGTGAAGTCTATACCATATACTATCCCCTCCTCACCAACCAACTTGGACACCACATAACTGTCCCTGCCGGTGCCGCAGCCCAGGTCCAGGACCTTCAGTCCTTCCAGAGCCAAAGGGATCGGAGAACCGCAGCCATAGAAACGATCTTTAATTTCCTCGGCTATATAAGGCAGAACTCTCCTGACGTGGGAAGGCATGGAATCGACTGTGCAGCAGGCCGAGGTCTTCAGATCTTTGGTGCTTGTGAGTTCCTCGCCGTAATATTTCCGGATGTTTTCCTTCAAATCTGCGGCTGATGATTCTTCCTTGATCAGGACCCCATGACAGCTGCTACCCAGGTTTGCGGTACAGGCGTAGCAGTGCCGGTCACAGGTTATCTCCGGGGTAAAATTATCAAAATCTATTTCCCAGAACTTCAGGTCTTCACAGCCTTTCAGCCTTATATCCAGAGCAAGATTGAAGTCGCAGTCGTATACCCAGCCCCGGTAATCCACGGACACCATGTTCCTGCACATCACTCTTCCCAAAGTGTCACGATTGAAATTGTCCATCAGCATCCCGAGATAGTATTCGAACTTGCCCTGATTTATGAGGTAGTACTTGAACCTCCTTATCGGCGAGTTGACGATGGTTATGAGATTGTTGAAGTGGATTCCGTAGTTTTCCTCCAGGAGCTGCTTGTACTCCTGCTCCAGTTGGCTCTGTTCAGGGGGGAGGCGATCCGCTGAAGGGTTGTAGACCAGATCCAGGGCCAAATCGTCTGTTCCGTAACCCTTGTCGTTGAGTTTTCTGAGGACGTTTATACTGCTGCTGAAGGCCCCTTTACCCCGCTGACCGTCAGTGGAATCTTCAAAGACACTGGGAAGAGAGGCAATAATCTTGACCCCATACTTATGGTAAAAGTCAAGAAACCTGTGATATTCGGGGGTATCAAGCACCGTCAGACTGGTCCTCACTGTTACCTTTAGGCCCCGACCTGCCAGCTCCCGGACTAACATCTCGAAATTGGGGTTCAACTCCGGGGTGCCTCCGGTAAACTCGATGCCGCCCATCTCCATGGCAAGAAGTTTATCCAGAATTTTCCCGGCCGTCTCCCGGTCCATGTTTTTCTCGCCTTTGGGAGAAGCGCCAATATGACAATGGAAGCAGGCCTGGTTGCATTTGTTGCCCATGTTTATCTGGACTGTCTCGATATTTCTTTTTAAAAGGGGTTCGGTTTCCCAGAAAAAAGCCTGAGCATTCATAAGATATCCCTTATATCTATTTATGGGGTTTAAGCGTTGAGTTACTATCCTGCTGTTAAACACGATATTTACCGAAAAGAGAAAGACCATGGATCCAACTGATTATACTAAGCTGAATCATGCCCTGAGAAGAGGAAATATAGTTAAAATCATTAACCGATCCCCCGTTCCAGAAAATCCCGGATAAGAGGTCCGGCCTCGGAAAAGGCGTCTTCCAGGACATAATGGCCGGCTTCCGGGAAGTAAGTGCTCTCACTGTCCGGAAACCGCCGCCGCCATTCCCTGTAAAACCAGTCATTAAAACAGAAATCCCTGCCTCCCCAGACAATCAACATGGGCCTGTCCTCAAAGAGGTGAAGCCCGGCCTCTATTTCCAGCAGGGTCTGGTGGGAGGGATGATTATTGCTCATGGGGATGTCCTGGACAAAACGCAGAACGGCAATCCGGTTTTTCCAGGAATCGTAAGGCTCGAGGTATTGCCGGGCAATTTCAGGGGCCATCCTTTTGTTTACCGCCATATAAGTTGCCGCCCGGGCAAAACCGTTTAAACCCCTGACCAGTATGGCCCCTAAAAGAGGCAGACGGCAGAGCCTGAGGCGAAGGGGGAGGTTCTTGGCAGGAAAAGCGGCGGTATTTAATATCACCAGGGACCTGATCCGGTCGGGATGCCTTACCCCATAACCCAGGCCTATGGCACCACCCCAGTCGTGGAGAACCAGGGAGAGTTCGCTAAGACCCAGATGATTGAGCAGCATCTCCAGATTGTCTATATGGTTCTTCAAACGATAGGGATAGTTCTGTGGTTTACTGGATAGACCGCAGCCCAGATGGTCCGGGACAATAACGCGGAATCCTTTCTGGAGGAGTGCCGTCAGATTGCGGTAGTAAAAGGACCAGGTGGGATTGCCGTGGAGCATGACCACAGCCGGACCTGAGCCTTCGTCCAGATAGGAGATGCTGTTGCCGTCACCCAACTCAAAAGTTTTGGGACTGAAAGGATAACCGTTCATAAAAACTCGGTGTTTGAAGATTATAAATTAAAAAGATTGGGCAGCATAACTAATTTCTAATCATCCATTCACCAGTCGACCGCCAGCATCATGCAGTTAATCCCGCTTCCTATGCCCAGTAAAGCGGCTGGCCGGCCGGAAACCGCCCTGCCCTGCTCAATCCCCATGGCCATGGTCATGGGAGTGGCTGCCGAACCGGTATTGCCCAGAAAGGGAAGGGTCTCAAAATTTTTCTCAGGATCAAGCCCCAGAGTAGTAAAAAGATGGCGGGCATGGGCCGAACCCACCTGATGGCAGAAAAAGGCCTGGAAATCGGCAGGCCGGCACCCGGTTTCATTCAAAAATTCATCCCAGGTATTTTCAGCCACGGCAACTCCCTGTTTGAGAAGCTCTTCAGAATCAGTGGCCATAATCGTACTCCCCAATCCCTGGTTGTCGCCCCGGCAGAGGTTGCTGGCGCCGGTATTGTTGCGGCAGGCAAATCCCCTCAACCTGTGACCGGTGTCATCGGTCCTGTTGTCGGTCATGATCAGGGCTGCTGCTCCGGAACCGATAGTCAGGGAGGCAAAGGCCGGTTTTATCTTTTTGCGGGTCAGGGATTCATCTTCCAATAAATAAGAAAGGGTGGATTCCAGAAGATTTTCCGCAGTTTCCCCGGAAACGATCATTCCCTTCCTCACCTGGCCCAGTTCGATCATGTTTGCCAGCATTATCATGCCGTTTAAAAACCCCAGGCAGGCATTGGAAAGATCAAAGATCTGGCATCTGGGAGAAAGCCCCAGCCTGCTGTGAACAAAGGAAGCAGTGGCCGGCTCAACCATATCCCGGGAAACCGAGGTGAAAATAAGACAGTCTATTTCCCCCGGTTCAATTTCCGCCTGACACAGGGCCTTTTCCCCTGCTCTGGCAGCTCCTGCGCTGGGGAGAGTTTTCTCTTCCCATAACCGTCTCTCTTTGATCCCGCTCATCAGCTCCAAACGCCCGAAGGGCAGTTTGAGCCGTCGATAGACAGGAGCCAGACGTTCTTCGATCTCCGCGGAAGTGACCACCCGGGGGGGAAGCTCATAAACCGGAGTATGAAGGGCTACGTTTCTGTAAGTAGGCATATTTTATATAAAGATTAAAGGTTAAAAATCCAAAATGAAAGTTAAGGGGATTCTCAACAAGGACATTTACTACAGGGTGAAATGCAGGCAGTTAACAAGAACCGATGACTTATCATGATTGCCTATCTGACCACAGGTCCTAAAATTTCCTGGTCAAAGTAATTGATCCCCATACCGGCATCCACCACCAGGCACTGGCCGTTAATGCCGGAGGAGCGCTCCGACAGCAGAAAGGCGGCGGTGTTGGCTACTTCTCCGGTCCGGGGATTTTCCTTGCGCAGGGTAGCTTTTTCGGCAAAGAGGTAGGCATCAAGGTAGCCGGGTATGCCTGCTGAAGCAGAGGTTTTCAGTAGGCCGGGGCAGACTGCGTTGAACCTTACCCTGGAAAAAGAGGCAAAACTCTTGGCCAGAAAACAGAGAGAGGACTCCAGGGCAGCCTTGACCGGAGCCATGTAACCGTAATTCTCCGCAGCCATTCTGGTAGAGGATATAGATATGGTTACCACGGAAGCGTCTTTATCCAGGAGGTCCTTGAAATGGTTGGCTATAGAGATCAGGGAATAGCAGGATATATCCATGGCCTGGAGAAAATCCTTCTTGACTGTGGCATGAAAGGGCTTGAGTCCTTCCGAGTAGTTGGCAAAGGCAATGGAATGGAGAATCCCGGCCAGATTGCCTTCCAGGTAGTCACTAATCCGGTCCCGAACCTCGGCTATATTGGCCTCATCTTCTACGTCGCAGATGTAGACAGGGGAATCCGGAAACAGCTTTTCCGCGGTTTCCGCCCTTTCCTGGGTGCGCACCACATGGATGACCCTGGCCCCTTCTTCCCGGAGGACTCGTCCAAGGGCATAGGCCACTGATTTCTTATTGGCCAGACCGAAGACCACAAAATCTTTATCCTTTATATCAAGAAACCCCATTAATTACTTGAATCTTCGGCTATTATTCTTTCTTCCTCTGCAAGAGTACAGGCAAATTCCACCTTAACTGCAGTTTTTCCACTGATCCGGGCGGTTCCTTTCATAAACCAGGCATTTCCTAACTTTTCTTTAAATGTCACTTCTAATGCCAGGTTATCTCCGGGGTAAGCCCCACGTTTAAATTTTGCCTCGTGGATACGGGTCAGAACCGGCACTCCTGCCAGGATATCCCCCTCTTCCTCGCCGCCGTCTTCTCTGTTCATCATCTCCGAGATAAGAAGGGCCCCGGTCTGGAACAGGGCTTCGCATATCAGGACCCCTGGCAGGATGGGATAATCCGGGTAGTGTCCCCGGAAAATATCCAGATCTTCCGGTACCTGTTTCTCCGCCAGAATACGGTCTTCGCTGATCTCCCTTACCCGATCCACCCACAAAAACGGAGGCCGGTGGGGGATGCGTTCCAGGATAAACCGGTTTTCTTCCATTTAGTACCTCTGGTCAGCATAGGGCAGCCAGCCGCCCAAAACCACAAGTTCATGCTCAAAGCCGCCTAAATGGAAGGAAAATTCCTTTTCCTCCTCCTCACCTTGAGCTCTGATTTTCCGGCGGTCCAGATCAACCTCTATTACTACCTTGCCCGCCATTTGAAAAAGGGAGTCGATATCCTCGGGAGGCAGTTCAATGGCCAGCATACCGCAGTTGAACATATTCTGTCGAAAGATACGGGCGAAACTTTCCGCTATTACCACGTTTATGTCATTGACTTCCAGGACCCATACCGCATGTTCCCTGGAGGAACCACAGCCGAAATTAGCCCGGGTAACGATCACTTCCGCCCCGGCACAGTCACTTACCGGATCAAACCCCGGCAGAATGAGATCTTCCAGAATGTGGGGTTTAAGCGCTGTTTTGGTATTTTCGGTCAAATACTTGGCCGGAATTATCTCATCGGTATTTATATCATTTCTATCCAGAAAAAGGGCTGGTCCACCAAATTTTTTCATATCTCAAGTCCTGATCTGTAGAATTCTTATTTCTGTAGCTCTGCCCTCTGCTTCTCACTATCAACTGTTCAACAAAGGGCGGGGATCGGTTATACAGCCTTTGACCGCAGCTGCCGCGGCAGAAAGCGGACTCATCAGATGGACCATACCGCCCTTGCCCATTCTGCCCCGGAAATTACGGTTAGTGGTGGAGGCACAGACCTCCCCTTCAGCCAGAACACCGTTACTCATCCCCAGACAGGCTCCGCAGGTGGGATTGGTGATGCAGAATCCGGCCTCCATGAATATCTTGATTATTCCTTCGTCCAAGGCCTTGCTGTAGACCCCAGGGGTGGCAGGAGAAACTATGCCCCGAACCGTAGAGGCGATCCTGCGCCCCTTCAAAATCCTGGCCGCCTCCCTGAGGTCTTCGATCCGGCCGTTGGTGCAGGAGCCCATATAAATCTGATCGACAGGGGTACCTTCCATTTCCGTGATATCCCTTACCTCATCCGGCTTGTAGCCGTAAGTCACCTGGGGAGCCAGATCAGAGACGTCCAGAGTTATCTCTTGGGTGTAGAAGGCGCCAGGATCGGAATGCAGTTTCCGGAAATCCTCCACCGCCGCCTCTATCGAAGCATAGTCCTCCCTGATAAAAGGCCAGAGATACCGGGCTGTGACCTGATCCGGCATGCAGATACCCACAGTGGCACCGGCCTCGACAGCCATATTACACAGAGTCATCCTCGATTCCATACTCATTCCGTCGATCACCGGGCCGTGAAATTCAACCGACTGGTCAGTGGCGCCTTTAACCGTAAGTTTTTTGATGATATGGAGAATAACGTCCTTGGCATATACCCCTTCCAGCAGCTCACCGGTCAGGGTCACCTTAAGGCTTTCCGGCTTCTTGAAAGAGCAGACTCCTTTAAGAATCCCCACTTCCAGGTCAGTAGTCCCCACTCCGGCCGCAAAGGCGCCGAATGCCCCGTGGGTACAGGTGTGGGAATCCCCCATTATTACGGTATTACCCGGCCTGATAAAACCCTTTTCCGGGAAAAGGGCATGACAGACACCATTAGCCCCTACATCAAAAAAGTCCCTGATCTTATGGCGCCTCGCCCAGTCCCGCAGAATCTTGGCCTGGGTGGCTGTTTTGGAATCCTTGGAAGGAGTGACATGATCAATTACAACCTTAATCCTGTCCGGATCAAAGACCCGGTCATATCCCCTTTCCAGAAGATCATTAATGGCAATCGGGGTGGTTATCTCGTGGCACATCACTACATCTATATCCAGCACCACGTTCTCACCGGAAGGGTTGTCCCGGTGGTGGGCGGCAAATATCTTTTCAGTAATGGTCTGTCCCATTATTAAATGGCTCCTTCACTAAAGGCTGTCTTTCCGGATTATTTTGCTTGATATTAAACGATTTTGCGTAATTTTAAGGTTATTTACCATAACTTAATAATTTTGACCAGAAAATCTACTGCCCTCCGGAATTCAATAAATTAAATAATCCCGTTATCTTTTACCGCAACATGCCCCGCCTCAAGGTTAAGTTGAGAGATATCGGAAAAAAGCCGACACCTTTTCTTCAGCCTTCCCTGTTACCAGCCACCGCATTATCTATCCTTACTCCGTATTTCTTCATCCTGTTCCAGACCGTAACCCTGGACACGCCCAAAATCCTGGCCGCCTCCGACTGATTGCCACCGCTCTTCTTAAGGGCGTCAAGCAGCTGTTCCTTCTCCCGGTCTTTCCGGTCCACTTTGATTGTCAGCTCTTCTCCCCAGCCCTTCCGGTCTTTGTTTAGATAAGGGAAGATGTGTTCGGGCCTGATCATTCCTTCCTGGCAGATAACAAAAGCATATTCAAAGACGCTCCGCAGTTCCCGTACATTGCCCGGCCAGTGGTAGTCCTGCATCATCTCCATGGCCTCCCGGCTTATGCCCTTGATATCCCGATCTGTTTTCAACTTAAGCCTGTTATAAAAACTGGCTGCCAACAGAGGGATATCATCCTTTCTTGCCCTCAAAGGAGGCAAGTGAATAGGCACGACATTGATTCGGTAATATAAATCGCTTCTGAATTCCCCGGTGTCGATAAGTTCCTCCAGATTCTTGTTAGTAGCGGCTATGACTCTGGCATTAACGGCAATGGGCATGTTGGCGCCCAGCTTTTCCACAATCTTCTCATCCAGAACCCGCAGTAGCTTGACCTGAGTGCCCAGGGAAATCTCCCCGATCTCATCCAGGAAGATGTATCCCCCGGAAGCCGCTTCAAATCGGCCTTTTCTATCGGCCATAGCCCCGGTAAAAGCACCTTTGACATGTCCGAACAGTTCGCTTTCCAAAAGAGTCTCGGGCAGGGCGGCGCAGTTCACCTTCACCAGCGGGCCTTCACTTCTCGGGCTGGAAGCGTGAACAGCCCGGGCAACAAGCTCCTTGCCGGTACCGCTTTCTCCGTACACGATAACCGGGGCATCAGAGGTGGAGGCGTTTACTATCATATCGTAGACCTGTTGCATGGCAGGCGATCTGCCGATTAACTCCCGGAATCCGTCTTCTCCTTTCAGCTGCCTTTGGAAAGACTCTATTTGCTGGTCTTTTTCCATAATCTCTGAGACATCAGTCAAAGTCTCTACCGCCCCGATAAGGACAGAGTTATCGTCATAAAGAAGAGAAGCATTTTTTTTAATCGGTACTATCCGACCGTCTTTGCCGGTAATCGTGCAATGCTTCATCTGGATATTGCCATACTTGAACAGGTCGCACGACTTGTCTCTTCCCTTGTTTTTTGCTGCAGCACAGATGTTGCAGTTCAGGATCAGACAGAGACTGCCCTCCAGTTCATCCTCGCGATATCCGGTCATCTCCTCCATGGCCTTATTCACGGAAAGAATACGACCTTCGGTATTTACAATCATCATGCCTTCCTGGATCGTATTCACCACTGTTTTCCAGTAATTGTTAAACCTATGTTTATACATATGTTAAATCCCGTTGTAAATTAAACACTTTCTTAACAACTATTTAATAAAACTATTGGCTATATGCAAGGGGAAAAAATCGCAAACTACAGGTGCAACCGGCCGTTTAAGCCGGTTTGATTGAGTCTGATTTACTCTGGCACGATAATTGAATAATCAATTTATTGCTGTCGTCCATTTGATCATTGGGGGGTAGTTGCAGCTATTCTCCTTTGAGGACATTATCCCTCTTCACCCCTTTGCCTTCCTTCAGGGGTGGAGGGGGATGCAGCTCTACCGAGCAATTCATTCCAGTTCCAGGCATTTGATATATTTGAATGTACAGGTATAGACCAGGTAACTGTTGGCCACAACAGGATTAGGAACAAGACAGGTAAGATAAAAAGAAGTCAGGCCTCTTGAAAATTATTCAATCACCATGACTGCACAGTGGCTGGTACTGTGCAGTATCTTGTTTGAGGTGCTGCCGAAGATAAACTCTTCCTTTTTCGAGATCCCCCGGCGACCGATAACTATGGCACAGCAACTTAGACATTCCTGCTCCCTGATTATAATATCTGCAACCGAAGATCCCCGGCCTGTGGCGATCTCTTTGTCTATTTTGTCCGGTTTAAAACCTGAATCAATCAGCAGTTGCCGGTATTCAGCAAGCAGAGTCTCTCCTTCCGTCTGACGCTGGTGCATCCACTCCCGCCGTGCCTGTTCATCGGCAAAATACCCTGCATCCGGCTCCAGAACAGCATGGAGCAGAGTTACCCGGAAGCCTGGATAACAGCCGAAAAAATCACCTACAAACTGGACGGCCCGCTTGGCATTTTCTGATCTATCCACGGCAACCAGAATATGCCTCTCCACTATTTCTTCCGTTTGTCCTGCCGTTTGGTTAGTCATGTTAAGATATTCCTCCGGATATTATGTTTCATACCAGCGTGCCTCTTCCAGTTCTTCCAGAAATTCGTCCGTGTTATCATAAAAGACCTCAGCCTTTTGAGAAAAATGAAGGAGAATGAAGTTGAGGTCATCCGGAATATAGGGATACAGCTTCTGCAGGTTGGCCAGCCGGTTGTTGAAGACGATATTCATGTCATCCTGATGCAGCCGTCCCAGGATAGAAGATTGTTGTTCTGCCAGAGCCTGAGAGGTCACATCTCCTCCCCCCACCAGATATATCAGGATATTGCCGAGACCAAAAATATCGTAGCCGAACAGGTTTGCTTCGTGGTGATAGTCATAGTCAAAATCGATCCACCTGTAATTGCCGGTATCTATCTCCCGGAAAATATGATCACGCCTTATATCCCCGTGTTTATGGCCGTGGTCATGCAGGAATTTTATTGCCCTGACCATATCAATATAAACTTCATACAACTCAGGCAGATGCTTCTGAAAATACTCTTCATGGCTATTGCCGGAAATAAGCTTGAAGACGTACTGATCAATGGCTCTTCCGGTTATGCGGTCAATAATTCGGACAATATTACCGGCCGGATCCTTGACTGAATAGCCCTGCATGAACCCGGGATGACCTCTGACCAGGTCAAGAATTTCTGCCTCTTTGGCCGGACTCCTCACACACCTGAAGAACAGATCTCCCACCTGGGCATTGATTTCTTCATGGAAGACGAGTTTGATGATCTTCTGGCCGCCTTCAAGGAGATCATAGGCCCGCCGAACCCAAAACTTGGGCTCCTCATCAAGTCCGAATCTCCCTTCTTTCTCGTAATTGCCGATCCAGTAGGGTCTGTCGCCAATTATCAGGACATCATGGTAATCCACCCGGAAAAAGTCGCTGGTATCTGTAACAATCTTGAAACCTTTCGGCTTTCTGTCCCCGCCGAAACGCTGTTCTATAAGATTCAGAATATCAGACCTGCTATAATAGGTTTGCAAATCTGCCGACTTTGTATTATCCATACCCAGATTTTATCATACTTTCATTAGAGAGAAAAAATAAATAAACCAGCTTCAAGTTACTGCTCAACCCGGATTAAAACCATGATGCAAGAAAATAACTGCGAAAACAAGTTTGACGAGGCCGCGGCCAACTGGGACTCTCAACCTGAGAGAGTCAAGTTGGCTCAAGCAGTAGCCGGTGCTATTGCTGAACGGCTGCCACTGGACTCTCAACAAATGGATGCCCTGGAATTCGGGTGCGGAACCGGTCTGGTGGGTCTTGAACTTGTATCTTACCTGAAAAGCCTTACTGCTGTTGATACCTCCAGGGGAATGCTGGAGGAACTCGGCAAAAAGGTCAGGGAAATGGGGTTGGCAGCAGTTTCTGTACGGGAAATTGATTTATCAAAATACAACCTGGAAGGAAAATTCGATTTGATCTTCAGTAGCATGACTCTGCATCATGTTGACAACATCGAAACAATTCTGAAGCAATTTGATGGCCATCTATATGCCGGAGGTTATTTGGCTATAGCGGATCTTGACAAGGAAGACGGCAGTTTTCATCCTCCTGATGCCCCTGGTGTTAAACACTATGGTTTAGAGAGAGATTACCTCAGGGATCTACTAACCCGCCTCGGGTTTTCCGAAATAAACTTTGAGACTGTTTTTCAATTTACTAAAGAGCAGAAAGAAAAATTAGCAAATTATCCTGTATTCCTGCTGACTGCCAGAAAAAAATAAATGCCGGATTTCCCAGGAAATTTCTGGAAATCCGGCATTTCTGTCCAAATACTAAGTCAAATTGCCTTGTAGCCTTAAAACCTGTGGTCTTTAAATAGGCGGGGCAATAGTTACCAATACTCTCATATCCGTTTTTGCCCTGAGACCGTGGGGTTCACTAATGTCCGATATCAAAACATTTCCCCTTTCAGCCGGCAGACTGCTTTCCCCTTCACCCAGGAACTCTCCCTCTCCTTCCAGAATCACGATGGAAAGCTGCCCTTCTATATCATGGGAGTGTATGGGCATCTCCTGACCGGCCCTGAAGTTGAAGTTAATCACCTTCATATAGGGTGAATCATGCACCAGGTATTTTTTGAAAGCTTTTTCAGAAAAATCATTTTCTTCAAAGACAGGTATTCTTTTCAGCATTCACATCACCTCCAGCGCAGCATTCAGGACTCCCCTGATCCGGAGTCCTGAATGCTGGTAAGAATTTAGGCCGCTTTCTGCCCCAGAATAGCCTTCAGATCTTCCTCAGGTGTACTGATCGGTTTGATATTAAACTTTTCCACCAGGAGGTTGAGAACGTTTTCAGACATGAAGGCCGGCAGGCTCGGACCGAGTCGGATATCCTGAATACCCAAGTAAAGAAGGGTCAGGAGAATTGCCACCGCCTTCTGTTCGTACCAGGAGAGGACCAGGGAAAGCGGCAGGTCGTTGACCTCGCATTCAAAGGCATCAGCCAGGGCAGAGGCAATGCGGATGGCGGAATAGGCGTCATTGCACTGTCCCACATCCAGGAGCCTGGGTATCCCGCCGATCGTCCCGAGATTTTTGTCAAAGAAACGGAACTTTCCACAGGCAAGGGTCAGGACAATACAGTCCTCAGGTACCTTTTCCACAAATTCAGTATAGTAGTTACGTCCCGGTTTGGCCCCGTCACAGCCGGCTACCAGAAAGAAGTGCCTTATATCCTTGTTTTCGACCCCCTGTATGACCTTATCGGCCACACCCAGAACGGCATTTCTGCCGAATCCCGCCATAACCGTACCCCGGTCTATGTCTTCCGGATATCCCTCCATTTCCAGGGCCTTGTCTATTACGGGAGTAAAGTCCTTGTCACTGCCTATGTGTTTGACATCAGGCCAGCCCACCAGCCCGGTGGTAAAGATCCTGTCTTTATAGGAATCTTTGGGGTTCTGTAAACAGTTGGTGGTCATGACAATAGGCCCGGGGAATTCCGGAAATTCCTTGTGCTGATTCTGCCAGGCGCTGCCGTAGTGCCCGTAAAAATGGGGGTATTTCTTGAGTTCAGGGTAGCCATGGCAGGGCAGCATCTCACCATGGGTATAGACCTGAATGCCTTTGCCTTCACTCTGCTTAAGAATCAAGTCAAGATCCCGCAGATCATGACCTGAAACCAGAATGGCTTTACCTTTTTTAGCCCCCAGAGGGACTTCAGTGGGCTCGGGGTGGCCGTAGGTTTCGGTATTTGCCTGATCCAGGAGTTCCATGGTCCTTAAATTCGTCTCCCCGCAGCGCAGGACCATATCAACCAGATCATCAACCCCCAGATCCTCATCAAGAGTAGCTGCCAGGCCTTCATGGATAAACTCGTAGATATTGTCATCGGTATAGCCCAGGATAGCGGCATGGTCGGCGTAAGCGGCTATGCCTTTGATACCGTAAACAATTATCTCCCGGAGGGAATGGATATCCGGATCAATGTTCTGTTCAGCCTCCGGACCGTAGTTTTCTCCCTGCTTCACCATTTCTTCCTTGCTCTGGGCAGGGACAAGATAAGCCGGCCCTGGGGGATAGTCACTCTCCCCCCCGAACTCCTCTACTCTTTTTTTCAGATCATCCCTTATCCTAACCGCCCGGTTGATCAGATCGACAAACCGGTCCGCATCAAAATCAACATTGGTTAGGGTGGAAAAAAGGGCCTGGCAGATAAAAAGATGCTCTTCCCTGTCTGCCACCCCGACTTCATTCCCTTTAAGGGCCACCTGGGATATACCCTTAAGCAGATGGACCAGCAGGTCCTGCAGCTCGGCCACATCGGGCTGCTTACCGCAGACCCCTATTTTGGTGCAGCCTTCACCTTTTGCCGTTTGTTCACATTGATAACAATACATATTCTTGCCTCCTTGTCACTGGTATTAAAAGTAGCAAATCCTCAAATAATAAGCTTTTCTCTCTTTCTGGCCACTTTTTATACTAAAAGGATGGATTATTCATTGACCTAAGTCAAGCGTCACCAAGAATTTCAAAAAATTGAAAAATATTAAGGATCGGGAAAAAAATGGCTGCCGGGATCCGGGAAAGGCCGAACAGCTTATTTACAAGTCATGATGGTGGGGTTTATCTCCATGACTGTGGATATGGGGATGGTAATGCAGTTCATAAGCCTGACTGGAAGTCAGTTTGCCGTTCTCCAGGGTACAGACCCTTTCCGTGGTCCTGGAGAGAAAGTCCCAGTCGTGAGAGATAATAACCCGGGCTTCCTCTCTGTGAGAAAGTATATCAAGCAACTTTTCCCTGGTATGGGGATCCAGATTGTTGGTGGGTTCATCCAGGAGCAGGGTCCGGGGCTTCATGGCCAGAACGGTGGCCAGGGAGACCAGTTTCTTCTCCCCTCCGGATAAATGATGGGTTATCCTGTTCTCATAACCTGCCAGACCAAGATCAGCCAAGGTTTGAAGGGCGGCGTCACCGGCCTCTTTCTCACTGGCCCCTAAATTTAAGGGTCCGAAAGCCACATCTTCCAGAACCGTGGGTGAAAAAAGCTGATCGTCGGCATCCTGAAACACCAGGCCGGTTTCCCGCCGGAGTCTGACAAAATCCCTGTCTGTTTTCAGGTGATCCCCCTGAAAGAATACCTGGCCGGCTTCGGGGGTTATCAGGCCCATTATTATGTAAAAAAGAGTGGTTTTGCCGCTGCCGTTGGGACCGATCAGCCCGACTCCCTCATTTTCCTGAAGCACAAAATCAAGACCGTCAAACAGGTTCGGGGCACTGCCGGGATAGGCAAAAACAATGTCTTTTAATTCAAGTATAGGTGGCTGGTTCATCAGAAAATATCAGGCGAAAGTAGATTTAAAAAAGCAACAAGAGCTGCAGAGACTGTTATAATAATCAGAAAAAGATAATCAGGCCAATACCTGCTCCGGGAAATCCCGCTGTAAAATCTGCCCTGGAAACCGCGGAGCAGCATAGCCCGATTCACCCTTCTGGCCCGGTCCCAGCTCCTTACCAGGGTCATGCCCAGAAGGTGGCCGTAGGTCCGGTAAGTATGGAGATTGGTGCCGGGGAGAAAACAACGCAATCGGGCGGCCCGGTTCAAGCGCTGATACTCCCGGCTGATCACAAAAATATAACGGTAGGAGGCCAGGAGCAGCAGGCAGAGCTTTTCCGGCAGCCCCAGAAAGCGCAGGCCCCGCCCGATCTCCGCGATCCTGGAAGTGGCAAGCAAAGCAATAAATACCAGGACCAGGCTGTTTGCCTTTACTGTCAAAAGAGCCGCCAGTTCCACCCCTTGGAGGCTGATATTTACAGGACCCAGCTGCCCCAGATTTTCTTCCCCATAAGTCAAGGGCAGAGTCAACCACAGGAAACCAATAAAGGTGTTGACCAGCAGCACCCTTTTAAAAACTGCGGAAAGCCTCAATCTGGCTGCCGCCAGAAGACTGATTGCTATTGACAGCCCCAGAAGAGCCGCCGCAATACTCTGAGACAGGCCAACAACCAGGGTCAGAATAAAAGCTGCGATCACTTTTACTCCGGGATCCAGCCGGTGCAGCAGAGAATCACCGCGGCTGAAAACTTCTTCAATCATTTATTCTGCCACTCATCCATATATACCCACAGTACTCCTCCCAGTTCCACCGGCCTCTCTTCACCTGCCTGGTTTTCCAGCTTATAGTCCGCCTCGACGAGAGCGGAAAATCCCCACCAGCCTTCCTGGGGACAGGTAAAAGAGAAGACCCCCTGATCATCGGCCTGTACGACCTGGGTAATATGGTAATCAGAGGGGGCCAGGTAACGATCTTCCGGGTTATAGAGTTCAACTTCTATCTCGGCCCGGGGAAGAGGTTTGCCGTCTTTGACCACCCGGCCCACAAAGGTGTTGCCGGCATAGTTGGCAAAAGGTCTGACCAGGGGAACGATCTCCACCGGCAGTCCCACCGGCTCGGTCCAGCCTTCTTCTGCACCAAAGGCGGCGATCAATGTCTTGGTGTAATGGATAATAGACAAACCTTCCGCTTCTTCCCAGTAGGGCTTAGGCTCCATGACGAATTGATAGACCCCGGGACGTTTGACTTTGTAGCGGGTCTGCCAGCTTTGCCCTTTCATTACTGTGGTCTTCTGCAGAGAATCCAGGAGATCGGTCCGTTTGCCGTCTTTGACCACGTAAAATTCCTCCGGCCTGGCCATATCCATCCCCTGCCCCTCAAAAGGGTGGGAAAAAGAAAGTTCAAGTTCCACACTCCTATCCTCATAAGTAATGATATTGTCGGAAGGAATCACCATACCGAAATGCCCCCAGGCAGGAAGGGTTATAGATAAGACCAGCAGTTGGCAACAAAAAATAAAAATCAGCCTCTGAGACATAGTTATTACTCCTTTTCTTTTTTACCTGATGCGAACCTCTTACTTCTAAACCAGGCAGCAATTCCGGCCAGTCCCAGCAACCAGCCGATTCCACCGATAATATCCTTAATATCAACCTGCCGCTGATTCTCATGGAGGCGTTTTTTAACGGGGGCGAGCTTTTTGTCCAGCTCCTCGGAAATGATACGGCGGAGGGCCTGTTCATTTATCCCGGATGCCCGGACATCTTCCTTATCTCCACCTGCTTTCCCCTCCTGTTTCTGTTCAGACTTCTCCGGCTCAGAAGCGGCGGGGGCAGGCACATCAAGATATTCCTCAGCCTTGAGCAGCCAGTGTCCTTTATGTCCCGGTCCACAGTCAGCAGTGATCTTTAGATCCATTCCCTCTTGTCTGGCCCGGTCCGGGATAGAGAACCGGAAGACACCCAGATCATCGGTTAAGCCACTGATAAGTTTATCTCCGCTTTTCTCATCCCGGACCGTAATTTCGGCCTGGCGGGCAGGATTTCCTCCCCGGAAAGCCGTCTCAACCCGGATCTTATCTCCCTCACTCCAGGCAAAGACTCTGACCCCGTGGGCCTGGACATTAAAGGCGGCAAACACCAGCAGGGTTAAGCAGCAAAATAAGATAAGTTTTTGATTTCTCATAATAAGATATATCCATTTTGTTGAAGGCTATACCTGCAAAAAGCAGTTTTTTTAATCCTTAAATGCCAATATCTCCGGCTGAACCCGGCTCAGAAAAGACACAGCGAACATAGTGACAAAACCTTCCACAATCATCACCGGCAGATGACCGATTACCAAAATGGCTGCGGTTTCCATAAACCCCTTATCAGTTAAGGTAAGAGATAAAGCCGTTAAGATTGCAGCCAGCAGCACTGAGAAAAAACCGCCCAGCCAGGCTGCAATAGCCTGTTTTCCACCGGAACCGGCAAGCAGGGGACGCAGCAGATAAAAAGAACAGACAGCCGGGGCTGCCATGTTAAAGGTATTAACCCCTAAAACCACTATGCCGCCATACTGGAAGAAGATCGCTTGCATGAACAGGCCGGCCAGAATAGCGGGAAATCCGGCCCAACCCAGGATAACCCCCATGAGGCCGTTGAGGAGAAGATGAACATTGGCCGGTCCCAAGGGCACATGGACCAGAGTAGCCACAAAAAAGGCCGCGCTCAGAATTGCCGTTGTCATTATCCGGTCATAATCAAGTTTTTTTAAGCCGATAGCTGTCCCTGCCGCTGTCAGTATCGCCCCTCCTGCTAAAACCGGCGCTGAAAGTATCCCTTCGGAAATGTGCATTTTAATATTACAAATTATGAATTCGTATTACTTAGAGATGAAAAAAATATTTGCATTCAACATCCTGGAATGATATCCGCTTGCAGTAAGACTTCGAGCGGTCTCAATGCAATTCCCTTCCGGTGCTGCTCATGGAGAGATTACCGTCCCTTACTCCCCGCAGGGCGATGAGCTGATCTGCGAGTTTTCTGATTGCCCCCGCCTTACCCCGGACAATGATGACTTCCAGGCAATTGTCATGATCCATATGGACATGGGTGGTAGAGACAATATGCTGATGGGAAGCATGCTGAATCTCTGTTACCTTTTCCTGCAGTTGATGCTGATGATGATCGTAAACCAGAGATATGACCCCCATAACCTGCTTGTCCGTCTCCCATTCTCTCCGGACCAGCACTTTTCTGATCAGGTCTCGAATGGCCTCGGACCTGTTATTGTACTGCTGCTGTTCAATGTAACGATCAAAATCAGTCAGCAGATTATCTTCAAGGGATATAGAAAAACGTTTCAACATAATAACACTTTCAAAAATTAAGTATTATTAAATAATATTCTATTTTCCATAGGCGGTCAATCCTAAAAATGTTATCTAACTATTAATATTAAGTGCTTTTAAGTTTAAACCTAACTTGGTCGAAAAGATTATTAAACCCCATTCTGTTGGCTTACCCTACTTTATACTCAAGGGCTTTTAACTTGTTACGAGGTCTGTAAATGATAAACAAGCGCTGGAAAATATTAAAAGTAACTCTCCTGATTTCTTTTTTGCTGGCCTCATCTTATCTGCTCTATATATCCAGCAAACAGGATTATACCAGGTTCTCTCCTATCAGATGGATGAGCCGTCCCGGAGAAGATAAGCCTGGAGAAACCCGGGATGAGGATTACATGGATTTTATCAACAAATCTCCTATTCATCTGCCTAAACCCTGAACTCGGAAATCAATACTCCAAAAAATTTCTAAACTGTATTTAAATTTTTTAATATCCTTTCTTTGTTCCCATTAAAACCGACCAGTGCCAGAAAATTTATATCCCTTCTTTGTCAGGGCACAATGGGTCTTAAAAGTTATCAGGCGATAAACTCATCTCAATGGCCCAATTATTGCAATATTATAAGAATCTATATACAACTGATCCTGTTTACTCTGATAAGGAGGAACAAATATGGATAATAAAAAACAATCAGACGATATCCTGACTCTTGATACTGTTTTCACCTGTCTTGATATTTTAAGCAGGGCCAATGCCCTGGCAACCGAAAAAAATAAAAGACTTTCGGAGGACTTGGGCTGGGTAATTGATACCCTGATGATGGCCTACCAGTTAAATGAGACAGATCCAGAAGAAGAGTCCCATGAAAAGAAAACAAACAAGAAAAAATATTACCAGGAAGATACTGATGAAGAGATAACCGACTTATTAACCGGAAAAGTTATTTATCGTTCCTGATAGAAAGCATAGCCCCGGAGGTCTTTAGTTGCCAAATCCTCCGCCTCCGGGAGTTTCAATAACCAGCAAATCCCCTTCTCCCATCCGCACCTGATCGGCAGAAGCCAGTTCATATTCCGGACCCTGCCGGGGAACCACCAAATTGCGGCCTTTCATTCCATCCCCTCCCCCGGCCATCCCCTTGGGAGAATGGAGACGGTTATTAGTAAGCAAAGAGGCGGACATGGGCTGCAGGAACCTGAGCTTACGAACTACCCCTTCCCCACCCGGCCATTTCCCCGGCCCTCCGCTACCCCGCCTGAGACTGAAAGTATCTATAAGCACAGGAAATCTGGATTCCAGAACTTCCGGATCAGTGAGTCTGGAGTTGGTCATATGGGTCTGCACTGCCGAAGCCCCGGCAAAACCAGGACCTGCTCCGGCACCACCGGCAATTGTCTCGTAATACTGAAATTCGTGGTCGCCGAAGCTGAGATTGTTCATTGTACCCTGAGAGGCTGCCGTTACACCCAGGGCGGCAAAAAGGGCCTCGGTTATACACTGCGAGGTCTCCACATTGCCCGCGGCAACCGCCGCCGGATAAAAGGGGTTCAGCAGGCTTCCTTCCGGGACTTTTATCGTCAGGGGCCGGAAGCAGCCGCTGTTTAGAGGGATGGTATCCTTCACCAAGCAGCGGAAGACATAAAGAACCGCGGCCTTGCAGACTGCCAGCGGAGCATTGTAGTTAGAGGAAGATTGGGCGGAAGTGCCGCTGAAATTTAGACAGGCCTGCTTCTTATGCCTGTCCACCGTAACTTTGACCCGGATCCTCCCTCCATTGTCCATCACAAAATCAGCTTCTCCTTCTTCCAGACCTTTAATCACTTCCTTTACCGCATCCTCACCGTTATCCTGAACGTATTGCATATAGGCCCGGACCACTCCCGGTCCGAAGGTATTAACTGCTTCCTGAAGCTCCTGGCTCCCTTTTTCATTGGCAGCTATCTGGGCCTTGAGATCCGCCACATTCTGGCCGGGATTGCGGCAGGGATGGAGACCGCCTATGAGCACGGCGTGCAGTTCCTTCTCCCTGAACTTCCCCTGATCCATGATCTTAAAATTACTCAACAGGATACCTTCCTCTTCCAGATGTTCCGAAAAAGGAGGCATGGAACCCGGGCTTATTCCCCCAATATCAGCGTGATGGCCCCGGGACGCCAGATAAAAAAGAACTTCTTTGCCCGACTTTTCATAAAACGGTGTTATTACCGTCACATCAGGGAGATGAGTACCACCGTTATAAGGATCGTTGCTGAGAAAGACGTCTCCAGGATTAATCTCGGTTCTCTTGGATTCAAGCAAGGCTTTGACACTCTCAGCCATTGAACCTAAATGCACCGGGACATGGGGGGCGTTGGCCACCAGATTGCCCTTTTGGTCAAACAGGGCACAGGAGAAGTCCAGCCTTTCCTTTATGTTTACGGAAACAGCGGTATTGCCAAGCACCTCTCCCATCTGTCGGGCGATAGAGGTGAAGAGGTTATTAAAGATCTCCAGGAGTACCGGATCTACCGTGGTTCCGACTTTCACCCCCTTGTCTGGTTTCTCTCTCCTGGTCAAAACCAGGTCGAAGTTTTTGGTCACTTCCGCCTGCCAGCCCGGTTCCACCACCAGGGTACCGTGGTTTTCAATAATGAGGGCCGGACCCTGGATCCTGTTTCCGGCCAGGAGTTTCTCTCTGTCCAGGACCGGGGCGGCATGCCATTTATCTTTGCTGAAAAAGCGGCTGATTTTCAGCTTGGCCCCGTCCGGCACCCCTTCTTCGACTGCATCGGAAGCAGGTCCGCAGGACAGGGATTCACTTTTGCCGAGAGTCTCAGCAACCAGGGCCTCTACTACTATCTGTTTTCCGGGATCTACAAAGCCGAACCGCCTGCGGTGCAGTCTCTCAAATTCCCACTCCATTTCCCGGATTGAACCATAATCAATCAACAGGCAGGTATCAGAACCGGAATAACGAAGCTGAGCCTTCACCTTATCTTCCAGCCTCTCTTCCGGCACCCCTTGCTCCCTGACTTTTGCTCTGCTGCGGTTGACCAGATGCCTGCACTTTTTTTCAAGCTCAGGCATCAGAGAAGGATCGAGTAACCCGGCCACGGTTTCCTCCTCCATGGCACTGACGTCAGCCATCCCTGTCCCGTAGGCGGACAATACTCCACTGTAAGGATGAACCAGGATGGTTTTAATACCCAGTTTTTCTGCCACCAGGCAGGCATGCTGGCCACCGGCACCGCCGAAACAGGTCAGGGTATAGATAGAGACGTCCCTGCCTTTTCCGGTGGTGATGTTTTTAATGGCCCCGGCCATACTGTCCACGGCAATGGATATATAACCGTCAGCCACCTGTTCCGGAATACGGCTGCTGGCTGTCTCCCTTTCTATTTTTGAGGAAAGACTCTTGAATTCGCGATAACATGTCTCATAATCAAGAGGCTGGCCCCTGTCTGCACCGAAAACAAAGGGAAAATAGTCAGCCAGGATCTTGCCGCAGACCAGGTTACAGTCGGTTACAGTCAGAGGACCTTTCCTCCGGTAACAGACGGGGCCGGGATCAGCCCCGGCGGAATCCGGACCCACTCTAAGGCGGCTGCCGTCAAAATGAAGAACGGAGCCACCCCCGGCTGCCACAGTATGGATTTTGATCATTGGAGAACGCAGCCTGATCCCTGACACTTCAGATTCAAAACTCCGCTCTATCTCACCTTTATAATGGCAGACATCAGTTGAAGTCCCCCCCATATCAAAACCTATCAGTTCCCGGAAACCGGCGGCCTCGGAGGTACGGACCACACCCACTACTCCGCCGGCCGGTCCGGAAAGGATGGAATCCCGGCCGGCGAAAAACCGGGCTTCAGTAAGTCCCCCGTCCGATTTCATAAACTGTAGCTTTGCCCGGGGTAGATCGGTGCTGACAGCGTCTACATACTTCCTTAAAACAGGTGAGATATAACTGTCCAGAACCGTGGTTTCTCCACGGGAAACAATCTTAACCAACGGACTGGTCAGATGGCTGACTGAAATCTGTGAGAAGCCGATTTCCCGAGCCAGGTCAGCCACAGCCTCTTCATGGGCCGGGAAGAGGTAGGAATGCATAAAGACAATGGCAAGACAGCGAATCCCTCGGTTATAGGCATCCTGAAGATCTTTTTTAACTCCTGGAAGATCAAGGGGTATTGCCACTTCGCCCCGGGCATTTACTCTCTCCTCAACTTCCAGGACTTCAGCATAAAGCGCTTCCGGCATCTTAATATCCAGGGCGAATATGTCAGGCCGATTCTGGTAACCGATCCGCAGGCAATCTCCCAGGCCCCCAGTGGTGACCAGAAGAACCCTTTCCCCTTTGCGCTCCAGAAGGGCATTGGTCCCGACCGTGGTGCCCATCTTGACTTCACGGATCATTTCCGAAGGAATTCTGTCTCCCGGCCACAGGCCCAGGACATCCCTTATGCCCTGCAGGGCAGCGTCAGCATATGCTTCAGGAGCCTCGGAAAGCAACTTATGGGTTACTATGCTTCTGTCCGGCCTCTGGGCCACAATATCAGTAAAGGTGCCACCCCGATCTATCCAGAAGTTCCACCCGTCTGTCTCCTCTTTTTGCTCTGTTGCCACAGTTCCTTGCAAATTTATGAAAGATAAATCAGCCGACTTTAATCCCCTTTTTCTCCAGGTCCTTTAAAACAGCTTCCACCTGCTCCCTGTTGCAGTCGTCAATATAATAGACATTTTTCATACCGTCTCTGAACAGGAGGATAAAACGACCCTTGTCATCAGTATGGGCTTCTCTGATGTGATCACCGTCCAGCCAAGGTTTAATCTCTTCCATAAAATCGTTAAGACTGCAGGTCTTCATAGGTTTTCTCCTCTTATTTCTTAATTAGCTGCCTAAATGCTTTATTATCAGACGGAACCGGAAAGCTGGTTTCTGAATGCGCCAGGATAACAATAAAAACAATATATAGAATAACAAAGGATACATACCTGCCCAATAAAAAAACTCAGGAACTTAGGGGTAGATCACAAATTTTTTATTACTTATCATATGACTGGAGCCCTTAAATTGTTTCTACGCCAACCTATCCTAATCCTTTACCTGAAAATTCATTACCGGTTATCTTCGAAGAACTTTTTTCATAATCCATATTAAGTGTAAATTAGTGTAAATTATCTTTCCGGGATATTGCCTCTTGTCTCCTGTGAAAATTTTTTTGATAATATCAGTCAGCTTATAACAATGATGATTTATTAATGAGAAAAGCCGCAATAGGAGACAATTATGGAAAAGGTCCTGGCGCAATACTGGTGGTCTTTTTACGTCCGTGGCATTATAGCAATAATTATCGGCCTTACTGCCATATTTTTACCAGGTATGACTCTGGAAATACTGGCTCTTTTAATTGGAGCATTTTTCCTGGTAGATGGAATTTTTTCGATTGCCGCAAGTCTCGGATCCAAGAGCGGCGGTCAACGCTGGCGTATTTTTATTTTAGAGGGTATTGTCGGTGTAGTTATAGGGATCCTGACTTTTCTCCGGCCTGAGGTAACTATTATGGCCCTGGTCCTGCTTGTATCCGCCTGGGCTTTCTTTACCGGCGTTCTGGAGTTAGTCGCCTCTTTCAGGTTACGGCAATTGATCGAAAATGAGTGGCTTTTAACCTTAAGCGGCATAATTTCCATAATTTTCGCCCTGATTTTACTGATAAGTCCCTGGAAAGCTGCTATTGTGCTAATCTGGCTTCTGGGCCTTTATGCCATCTTATTCGGCATTCTCCTGATCTTTCTGGGCCGCAAACTAAAGAAAATTACATTTTGATGAAGAAACTCGTTCAGCCTGAAAATGCCGCCGAGGCTGATATAATCAAAAAAGTTCTCG
>JBKHJR010000022.1:0-37235 GCA_046537975.1 Desulfurivibrionaceae bacterium | reverse complement strand
ATATTAAGCAGCATCACTTCCGGAATAATCATATTTTTTGCCTATCCTTTCCAAATGGGAGATAACGTCAGGATTCTGGCTGGTGACGACAGCATTGAGGGCAGAATAGTTGATATGACACTCTTTCTTATTAAAATAGAGGATGAAAGCGGCAATCTGGTTTCATACCCTAATAATCTGGCTATTCAGAAACCTATTATTATTTATATAAATCAAAGGAAAAACGAGAAATTAAAGGAAAACTAATGCAGTTAAAAAGCCTGGTCATTGATGTCCTGATTCCCCATGAACCGGACATCCTGACCTATATAGAAGCACTTTGTGATCTTGAAAACATCGAAAATGTCAATATTCAGGTGGAAGAGGTTGATGACCGTACAAAAACCCTCAGGGTGACCATAGAAGGGGAAAATCTTGTATTTGAATATATAAAAAACAAAATAGAAAAGATAGGCGGTGCCATCCATTCCATAGATGAGGCTTATGCCACTTCCAGGACTGAGGCATGATAATCGGTAAGGTCTTCAGGGGATTTATTGACGGTGCCCTATCCACCCTGGGCATAGTAATCGGGGCTTCCGCCGCCTCTTCTTCCGTTATTATAGCCGCCGGTATAGGCGGGGCTTTTGCCAACGGAATATCCAATGTTTTGAGCGCCTTTTCTGCGGAACGCGCTGAGCAGTATAATGAACTGCGTCAGATAGAAAACGCTATGGTGCATAAGGAACTCAAACATTCCGTGGTGGAAGACAATATTCATCAGGATACCCTGCGGGCCGGGATAATTGATGGCCTTGCCACAATCGTGGGAGGGGCTTTGCCTATAATCCCTTATTTCTGGCTGGCTTCTGAATTGGCGGTAATAGTTTCCAGTACCGTAGTGGTGCTGGCTATATTTGTCATAGGTATGCATCTGGGCCGGGTCTCCAGACGCAGTATGCTGCTTTATGGAGCCAAGATGGCTGTATTCTGCATCGTAGTGGCGGTGGTGGTCCACTTTATCCAGGCTATGATCGTTCCCTCTCAAAAAATGTGAATTATCCATACTTCAAGGTGAATATACTGTTATGCCTATAATGTCTTTACTATACGGTGGGGGAAGAAAAAGAAGGGAGGTCATAAAATTAGCCGGCGGGCTTTTCTTTTGCCTTTTTCTGGCGCATTTGGTTTTGCCTGATTATTCCCGGAGTCGGGAGTGGCATTTAAACGGAGACAGGCAGCATCCTTCTGTTCTGGGAAAGGTTACTTCCTCTGTTATCGATGATGATGAGGAGACCCTGCCGGAACTGGCCCAACGCCATGGCCTGGGCTACAATGAAATAACCCTTGCCAATCCGGATGTTGACCCCTGGTATCCCGGAGAACATACCCGAATCAGTATTCCCGGCAGCTGGATAATGCCGAGGGCGTCTTATACCGTCCGGCACGATCCCGGTATTATCATCAACCTGGGAGAATTGAGGCTGTATTTCCTTGATCAGGGAGAGCATGAGGATGTGGTAACCACTTTTCCGGTGGGAATCGGTCGCCAGGGGTCTGAGACCGATACCGGCAGATACTGGGTTACTGTCAGGAAGGAGAATCCTACCTGGACGATTCCTTCCTCTTTAAGAGATGAGTATCCCGAAGGTCTTCGGGAAGTGCCCCCGGGTCCTGCCAATCCCCTTGGTGATTATGCCCTCAGGCTTTCCCGTAATGATTATATGATCCACGGCACCAATAATCCCCTGGGTATCGGCAGAAGGGTCAGTCACGGCTGTATCCGAATGTATCCTGAAGATATTGAAAAACTGTACAATTTGACTCCGGTGGACTGTGAAGTGCTTATAGTCTATGAAACTGTCAAGGTGGGTTCCAAGGACGGGACACCTTTTATTGAAGTTCATCCTGATTATCTTAATGACAGCGATCAGCATAAAGTGGCACGTCATCTCCTGGTTCAGCAGGGCCTGTGGAAAAAGTGTGATCTGGTGCTGCTACATCAGGCGGTGGAGGAAAAGAAGGGAGTTCCTGTCTCTCTGCAATAGTCAGTTCTCTGGAGAACCATGACCTGGGACGGTTTTATAGTATTTAAGCACCAGAGAAGCCGTAGAAAGAGGGCGCTTCGATGCCCCTAATTAAGACGAGGGTTGATGATGGAGGCGGACGGCGAGATTTTCAAATCACAAAAAGGATGAGCTTCTCTTCCCCTTGAATTTCTGCTATCCGCCCCCTTGAGTAAGTGTGGGAATTTATTTCTCGAGATCTTTTTCCAGAGCAGCTTCGGCCCGCCGGACCGCTGATTCCGCTTTTCTGAGGGCTTCATCCGCCTTGCCATCAGCTGATTCCGCTTTTTCCTGGGCATCTCTGGCCAGATTTTTGGCTTGACCGACTTCCGTCTCCAGGTCGTCTGTTTTGTTTTCCAGTTGGTCCACGCGGTTCTCTAACGAGCTGACTCTGCTGTCCAGGGACTCAAGTTTTTCTTCTATTGCGGAGTCTTTTTCCTGAAGCTGGGAGACCTGATCGTCAACGTATGATTTATTGACAGTGCCGCATCCCGAAAGAATGAATGCCATAGCCATAAGGGAGATTACTGTTTTTTTCATGGTTTCCTCCTTCTATTGAATTTAAGCCGTTAATAATTTAATTGTCATATTTTAGATCAGAATATTCTTATCTTACGAGAAACGTATGCTTTTTGTCCAGAATAAAATTTTGCTGCAGCTTTAAAAATGAGCGGGAACTGCAATAGGTTATTATTTGCCGGAACTGCTGACCGCAATAATCATTATTTAAGGGCAAGATCCCGGTATTGCAGGTCAAATCCCCCAGGATAACAGACGGCAATACCGGACAGCCGACCGCCTTTTTGGTCCCCGAAGCAAGCAGGAGTAAACAGGAAGAGCACGATCACCTGAGATATGGTGAAGTGCTACCGTATCCGGTGGGTCCGGGATATTTCTTCCAGGCCGGTTACGCAGACATCCAGGTCTTTTAAGATTCCGTCTTCGATGCTGTAGATCCAGCCGTGCACCGCCAGATTCTGGCCTGATTTCCAGGCCCCCTGGACGATTGTGGTCTGGCAGATATTGTCTACCTGCTCCATGACATTGAGTTCGCAAAGGAGATTGATCTTTTCCCTTTCATTTTTAATCTCATCGACTCTGACCTGATGGTCGCGATAGAGATCCTTGATGTTGCGCAGCCAGTTGTCAATCAGGCCGTGATCACGATTTTCCAGGGCTGCTTTCACACCGCCGCAGCCGTAATGGCCGCAAACAATAATATGCTTGACCTTCAGAACCTCTACAGCGAACTGGAGAACAGAGAGGCAGTTCAGGTCGGTATGGATCACCAGATTGGCAATATTGCGGTGGACAAAGATCTCCCCGGGCAGCAGATCAACGATTTCATTGGCCGGCACCCGGCTATCCGAACAACCGATCCACAAATATTCCGGGCTCTGCTGTCGGGAGAGCTTGGTGAAGAAATCAGGATCAGATTCCTTGATCCGCCTGGCCCATTTTTTGTTATTTTCAAAAAGATCGCTCAGTACTCGCATGGATGATCCATCCCTTTCAAAATCTTTTTCCTGCCGCTGAAATTTTCCGGCACTTGGATATTAGTCTGTGATTTAGCTTTACTATGAAAAAGAATAAAAATCAGGAAAGATCCTGTTTTTTTTGGTCGAATTCTTCACGGTCGATCTCACCCCGGGCATATCGCTCCTTCAGGATGTTCAGGGCTCTGTCGGGTTGACCTTCCTGGGCTTTCTCCTGCTCTTTGGAGCTAATGCTCTGAAAAAGCCACTTGACTATCAGAATCAGGGCTATGAGTAGTAAAATCCAGATGAAAAGGTGAATAATCATGCCTATCCAACCGGTGCCGCCCATCATACCTCCCCAGGATGAGTGCATGCCCCCATATCCTGGTCCCCACTGGGCAAAAGCCGAAGCAGGACTGAAAAGCGTTACCAGAAATCCGGCGAACAGGGCGGTAATCATGTGCAGTCGATTCATGTTCTCAGTCTCCATCGTTAAATTTCTGTTTATCTGTCTTTACCTTGTAATATTTCTCTAAAATTACCAATTTTTCGTTTATTGTGAAATATCTTTCCTGGTAAAGCTAACATCAGGTGTATTTTGCAAGTCGGTAAGTCCTTCTTCTCTTTCCCTGTATCAGTCCCTTACAGCAAAGAACAAAAAGGATTTTCTTAAACGTGTCATGAGGGTGATGCACTCCCTACAAAAACTTACTGAAAAGGTGAAATCTTTTTTCCGGCATCCCATCATAAAGTCTACCAATATGTTCGCTGATTTATGCACGGCTTAATAAGATGTTTGGGTGATAAAGAAAAAATGTTTGGATGATAAAGAATAAATTTTATATCCTATCTGTAATAGCAGGAGATATATTTGGCGCTTTTATCATGGTCCGGATCGCAGCCGGTCACTTCCTGACCTGGAATTAGGAAGAGGCCCCGCATCATTATAATTCCGGGTCCGCCCTGGTGTGTATACCGGGACTGAAACTCCGGGAGCAGGGAGGGATTCCGGAAAGGTGCTGCCTGCTATATTTCCTGAGAATTTCCCTGGTGTCCCGTTTAAAAGCTCAAGTCGTCCGGAGTCGGGATAAATTAATCTGTGTCAGTGCATTTTCCAGCTCAAAAAGAAAGGGAGAAAGCAAGTGGGACAGAAGGCCGATCTTTATTGCAATTCATAATAGTTATTTAATCAGACGTACATGGAACAATTATTAAAACAGGAGGTTTTATCATGAAGAAGACAGCTTTAATCGCAACAACTTTTTTCTTTTTCGCGTGTTTGACAGCAAATGCCCAGATGGGCCAGCAGGGAAATCAGTATCCAGGCATGAAACAGGAGATGAGGCGAGACTGCATGATGCAGGGCGGCATGATGCAAGGGGGCATGGGGCCGATGAATAAAGGAATGATGATGGCCAAATCCATGAAAAAATCCATGATGATGGTCAATATGCTGCCGGGCATGCAGGAAGAATTATCGCTTTCTCAGGAACAGACTGAAAAGCTGATTGATCTCCAGACAAGCTTTAAAAAACAACAAGTGGATTACAAAGCTGAAATGGTCAAAGAGACCATGAAATTGGAAAGCCTGCTGGAAGATGATGCCCCGGCTGATGAGGTTAAAAGTCAAATGAAGGCCTGTTCCGATATAAAAATCAATATGCACGCAGCCGCCTATGAAACCGGAAAAAAGATGAAAGACGTGCTCACAGATGAGCAGAAAGCAGATATGGAAGACATTATAGCACAGCATTGCGACATGATGATGCAGGATAGTAAAGGACATTGGCACGGTGGCATGAAGAGAAAGATGATGATGAACCAGTAAATCTTTTCATAACCGTAACCGGATCACAGGGGGCAGCATAACGGATGACCGCCTGCAAGGTATCGGCCTGGGTGCAGGCGGTTGGATCTTGCCGGGAGGCCCGGGTTTAATTGGGCTTAATGACAACCTGTCTCTGGTAAAACAGATCAGCCGGGTTTCCTGAAAGATTTAGGGTTCCCGGTATAGTTTCGCCTATTTTCTTTTTATGAAGGACGGCAACCCTGGGGTTCACATCTACTCCTCTCCTTTTTCCGGGATTATTTCATCTGGCGGGCTTAAAGGTTCCCCTGTGGTCCGGGCTTCTATTATATCCTCTTCGATATCTTCCCCACCGGTAATAATATATTTTTTAGGCTTACCTCTTTGCTCATATTCCCGACCGTGAGTCCTATCCCGGCGAGCCCAGAGCTGTCGATTAATATTTATTTCATCGACAACATCCTTAAACCCCAAGGTATCTTCAATAATTCCCAGCAGAATGTAATGCATTTCTTTGCCGGGCAGCACCCCTGCCAGATAAATCACTCCGTTTTTGCAGGTTATTTCCAATTCATCAAGCTCAACCCGGCCGTCTTCCTGCAGTTCATCCCATATGGCACTTTTAATTTCTTCATCTGTCATCCCCTGGAATTCAGCAGGCAGGTATGAAGTTGTAGTTGTTTCCTCTGTCTCGCTCTCCACCGGCCCTGATTCCCTGCCGCCGGCACAGTGGATACAGTAAGGTGTCCAAGGCAAGGTTTCCAGGCGCTGAACTGAAATTTCCCTGCCGCAGGATTCACAGCTGCCGTATAACCCTGATTCCAGTTTTCCCAAGGCTCGCTGGATAGCTTCAACCTCCTCTTTTTCCTGCTCGTCCAACTGGTCGATGCTTTGCGATATTACCTCCTTCTGGGCCATTTCCTCGAATTCGACCTCCCGTTCATGGAGTTCTCTCCAGGCATCAGTTATACTGGTCCGGGATTCGATAATTTCATTAAACCGTTCAACCAATTTATCACGGAGCCGCTCAGCATCTTTTTTACCTGTCATTATTTATCCTTTTGACTCAATTTAAGGGCCGGCGGGTTATCTTGATCCTCCCTGTCTTCCTATATCGAGGGAAGGCCTCATGGAGAATGGGGCCATAATTCCCGCAATTCATCAGGCAGGCGGCCGCGTATGTCTTCAATTTCTCCTGCAGATATGCGATGAACCAGGAGCTTAAAAACCGCCCGCACCAGTTCTTCGGTATTAATCTCCACCGGACTGGAGAAGAGTTCCTGGACATGATCGAAGAATTCCTGGCGGTGCCGAATCTTCAGCGGCTTATCAGCCGGTTTCCAGTTCTCATAGTAAAACCCCCGCACCAGCATAGGGAGCTGAGCTCCAAGATGAGCGGCCTCTTCCGGACTCAGGCGGTCCCTCAGGGCCTGGAGAGCGGCTCTCAAGGCATGGTACGTCCTCTCGCCGTCATTCCAGCTCAACTCGTACATCAGATCCTTCACCCAATTATTGGCCTGATTAACAGCCTTATCAAAAACGTTTCCTGTGGAAAATTCATCAGCCATATTAGCTCCCCTTTTATCAATTAGTTAAATTTATCATTTGTTTATCAATATGTTATCTGTTTTTGGTTTTTACTCCCTCATTATCCAATAAAATTGTCTTTAATGGAAACTGAGTGTAAAATGAGTTCCCGGGTTGGAACCTTATGAATAATTAAGTCTAAATCCGGGCATAGGGACAGTTATTCTGCTGGAACAAATTACAGCAGTCGATAAGGAGCTGACCGCTTGGCCCAGATGCTACCCGGGTAATCGCTGCCCAATTTTTCATAAGCTTCTTTCAAGGCTTGGGGAGTGCCGTCCTTCTTGTAATTAGCTACACCCCGCAAATATACTGCCTCCGGCGCTACTTCGCAGTCAGGATAATCAGTAATAATGCGGTTAAAGCGCTCTATTGATTCCACATAGCAACCCATATCGAAATCAACTTTGCCAATGCCGAGTAGCAGGGCGGGAATCAGTTCCTCGGGCTGCAGAAATCCGACTGTCCGCTGTCTTTCCTCGCCTCTGGGGTCAAGGATAATCAGGGTCGGGGTCCAGCGCAGCTTGAAATTTGAGACATAAGGTTCGGTATCGGTTTGAATGCGAAGAGGAATAAGATTTTCGGAGATAAATTGAACTACTGAACTTTCGGGATACGAAACCGCATCCATCTGTTGACAGCCTATTCATCCGGGATTGAAAAAATCAAGCAGCACCGCTTTATTCTCTATGCCAGCCAAGCTGATCGCCTGAACGAAATCAGTTATCCAGTCTACTTTTTGTGCCATGATTGACCTCCTTAATCAATTTTTATTATCGGTTTAATTCTTGAAATATCGAGTCCGTAAAAAAGTAGTCCTCCAGGACTAATCGGATTTCTCCAGTATTATCCGGTCTCCTTCCACCTTTAATCTAAATTGATCCCCTTTCCTGACCAGTTCCCATAACCGTTTCATATTGACATCAGTTTGTCTTTCCATGAATATCTCCTCCCTGGATCTGTTTTTGATTTTCTTTTCTATATCGGTTAAGGCTGGATGAGCAGCCTTTTCTCAGATATGTTTTTAAGCTGTTCCAGCCATCATTAATCCCATCCCGGCTTATATATCGAGTACCACAGTGGCTTTCCAGCCGTCTTCCGTCTTTTCCACGCCAAACCGGTGCAGGGTCACCGCCTTGACATCCACCTTTAAACGGTGCCGTACCGGGTCGCGATACTCCCCCCAGGCCCGGGCTGTCAGCTGGTAAAAGTCATCGGTTCTGGAAATATCAATATCAGATACCCGCAGCAGAAGATCCTCGGCGTCCTTATAATAAATAAGCTCCTGGAGAAATTGAAAAAGAAGTATATCCACCTCATTTTCAGTAAGTCTCAGCTGCCGCTCCCTCTTGTTTTCTATGGCTTCCAGAGGATCAACCATCAGTTTCATGGTGGCTTCCGCAGCGGCAGCGAAAAGGGACGGAAGGTCATAACCCCTGGCTTCAAAAGCGGCGTCGGCAATGGTAATGTCATCCAGGTAGGAATAGGGCATAAGGTTTATCCCTTTATATTGCCAATGGGCAGAAAGCGGGCGACCTTGCGGCTGATGCCGGCCTGCTCGGCAGCCTCGATGACATCATCGACATCCTTGTAGGCTGCTCCGGCCTCTTCAGCCAGCCCGGCAAAAGAGGCGCTGCGAATGTAAATCCCCCGTGCCGCCATATCCTCCCGCAGTTCACGACCCCTAAACATTTTTTTAGCCTTGCGGCGGCTCATGGTCCGGCCGCTGCCATGGGCCGTGGAATAAAAAGTCTGATCACCGGTTGCCATCCCGGTTAAAAGATAAGAACCTGTTTCCATGCTGCCGCCGATTATCACCGGCTGTCCCAGATGCATATATTCTGCCGGGATATCGCGCATACCAGGTCCAAAAGCGCGGGTTGCTCCCTTTCGGTGCACCAGCAGTTTCATTTCCCGATCACCTACTATGTGTTTTTCCAGTTTTGCCGTGTTGTGGGAGATGTCATAGACCTGATGCATGCCCAGGTCCGCTGCATCCCTGCGAAAAACATCGGAAAACACTTCCCGGATCCGATGCAGGATAACCTGCCGGTTGGCGAATGCCATATTTACAGCGCACTGCATGGCGGCAAAATAGTCCCGGCCTTCGGGCGAGGAGAAAGGGGCACAGGCAAGTTGCCGGTCCGGTACCTTAATGTTATATTTTTTTTCCATGACCTTTAAAAAAGACTGCAGATAATCCGTGGCCACCTGGTGGCCGAAACCCCGGCTGCCGCAATGAAACATGATCACTACCTGATTGGGGCGGTCAATGCCCAGTGTCTGGGCGGCCGCCTGGTCAAAGATATTGTCCGGCCGGGCCACCTGAATTTCCAGATAGTGGTTACCCGAACCCAAAGTACCGACCTGTTTGTACCCCCGTTCCACAGCCTTATCGCTGATCGACTTTGCGTCAGCGCCGGTCATGCAGCCTTTCTCTTCGGTTCGTGTCAGGTCTTCCTCCCAGCCGTAACCCTGATCGACACACCACCTGCTTCCTTTTTCCACAAGTGTTCTGAATTCACTTCTGCTTATCTGGACAAAGCCTGAACCTCCCACCCCCGATGGTACCCGTCTATAAAGCTGATCCACCAATTCGTGGAGACGGGGCAGCACCTCTTCCTCGGTAAGATCAGTTCGGACCAGACGCATACCGCAGTTGATGTCAAAACCTATACCGCCGGGAGAAATAACTCCAGTATCAGCGTCCATGGCAGCCACCCCCCCGATGGGAAAACCGTATCCCCAGTGGCCGTCGGGCATACAGCAGGCCCGGCCGACAATACCCGGAAGCATGGCCACATTGGAGATCTGGTCGATAACCCCTTCATCCATTTCTTCCAGGAGCTGTCTTGTCACATAAAGCCGGGCCGGCACCAGCATCCCGCTTTTATAGGATACAGGCAGTTCCCAGACAGTATCGGCTATCTTTTTTAATTGTTCCGGCAGGGCCATTTTTCTTCACCACTGTTTTATTGGTCTCGGTGCTCTTCCCTGCCTTATCAATTGAGGGAAGGTTTTATTTAAGTGCTGGTAATCATTGCTGAAGAATATAATGAAAGGCGGTTATATTTTCCCAGACTTATTAAGATTTTCAAAAAAATACTCGGTCGGTGTCAAGTGGAAAATTTTGGCCACTCCTGGGTAATCTTCACTGATTTTTGTTTTCTTTCTCTTTATCTGTTTGGTATCATTAAATTGATGGAGAGATAGAATGAGAAAATCAGCAGCCAGACCGTTCTTGCCTGCAGTAGGTCTGACACCCGATAAACTTTGCCACGAGGGGACAAGGGGGTTAATCCCGGATCTGCTGTGTATCCCCTGCAAACCAGGCGCCAAACAAAGAAATGACAGAAGGAGATGCTGAACTTTTTATCAAGGAATAGAAAGGCTATTATTATTGAGGCCCCTTTTTTCTCCAGCCATTGTGAAAGGGACTTCAGACAAGTATCAAAAAAAAGGAGGATGAACCATGAATAAACTTACTGTCGGTTTTTTTTCGTTGTTGGCGGCTTTGTTTTTTTCCCTGATTGTTACCTCGGCAACCTATGCCCAACAAAGTAAACCTTTTCAGTTAAGTCTGACGCCCAATATTGCCATTCATAATCGCAACGTCCCGATTGAAGGCTTGTCCCTTAATGTCTGGGGGGAAAATCCGCAGGAAGGATTGGCGCTGGGAATCGTGAACGGGAGTACCGGGGACAGTGCCGGCTTCAGCTGGGCCTGGCTGCTGAACTATGCTGACAATTACAAAGGGGTCCATTGGGCCTATGTGAACTATACAAAAGGAAATTTCCTCGGCTGGCAGAGTGGTCTTATAAATTATACCGATAAGCGCCTGAAGGGTGTACAGACTGGCCTGATAAATTATGCCCGTGAATTCAAAGGTGTTCAGCTGGGCCTGGCTAATTTCGCTGAGACGGCAACTACCGGCCTCCAGCTTGGGATCGTTAATGTGATTAGTGAAAACAGATGGTTCACCGAGTTTCCGGATGCGGTTGCGCCGGGCATGGTCTTCGTGAACTGGCGTTTTTAGGAGGCATATTACCCGCAACACGAAGTTTTGTTATTTGATGCGGCCGTAACAGCAGTCCGAAAATCGGGGCACTGAAGAATATCAAATTTAAGTTGGAACCGGGGTGGTACACTGCCCCGTTTTTTATTTTACCACATCTACTCCGGAGCTCGCCGTTATGCTTTGTCTAAGGTTGTTGGCAAGTGGCAATCTTAACTGTTTGTCCCAATTTTTAGATACGTTCCAAAGAACCCATGGAAAAAATTCTGCTCACCGGGGCCACCGGTTTTATCGGCAGGAGGTTTAACGACCGCCTGCTGGAAAGAGCCGACCTTGATATCCGTCTTCTGGTCAGAAACAGGAAAAAACTGTCTTCTTCTGTTTTAAACCGGGTGGAGGTGGTTGAAGGTGATACTTTTAACCGGGAGGCCCTGGCCCGGGCCCTGGAAGGGATTGATACCGCCTTTTACCTGATCCACGGCATGGGAGGCGGTAAAGACTTTGCCGGCAGGGACCGGATCAGTGCCGGCAATTTCCGGGATGCCGCCATTGAGGCAGGGGTCAGAAGGCTTGTCTATCTGGGAGGCCTGGGAAAAAAGGAGACCGCCAGCAGACATCTGGCCAGCCGGATCGAGACCGGGGAAATCCTGAGTGCCGAACCAGGGCGGTTGCAGACCGTCTGGTTCCGGGCCGGGATTATTGTGGGTCCGGGAAGTGCCAGTTTCGAGATTATCCAGAACCTGGTCCAGAAGCTCCCCCTTATGATCACTCCCAAATGGGTGAAAAACCGCACCCAGCCCATAGCGGTAGGAGATGTCCTGAGCTATCTGACTGCAGCCATTGACCTGGAGGCCCGGGAGACTCTAATGGTGGACATCGGAGCCCCTCCCATGAGTTTCAGGGAGATGATGAAAGAGACCGCCGGGATCATGGGCCTTAAAAGGATACTGATTCCGGTGCCCGTCTTGAGTCCCCGGCTTTCTTCTTACTGGCTGATCCTTTTCACCCCGGTGCCCTATCAGGTGGCCTCCGCCCTGGTGGAAGGGCTCAGGTCCGAAACCCTGGTGGAAAATGACAATGCCGGCCGCTATTTTCCGGAGATAAAACCGATGGGCTTTGCCGAGGCGGTGAAAAGCGCTCTGGCTGAAATAGAGGAGAAAGGCGTGGTCAGTCGCTGGTGCGACTCTGGCGCAGGCGCGGTCTGCGATATCAAGGATCAGGAAGATACCGGCAGCGCCATACTCAGAGACAGGCGGGAATTTTTTCTGAACGGACTTGAGGGCCGGGATGTATTCCGCGTCCTGACCTCACTGGGAGGTGGGACCGGCTGGTTTGCTTTTGATCTGCTTTGGCGCCTGCGGGGAATGATTGACAAGTTTTTCGGAGGCTACGGTTTAAACAGGGGGAGGAGGGACACCAGGGAACTGCGGCCCGGAGATGCCCTGGACTTTTGGAAGGTGGTTGATCTGAAGGAGGACAGGCGTCTTCTTCTTCTGGCCCAGATGAGACTGCCGGGCAAGGCCTGGCTCGAGTTCGAGATCAGGGAGGACAGACTGGTTCAGACCGCCCATTTTTTTCCCAGGGGACTGGCAGGCAGGATGTACTGGTTCCTGATGCTGCCCTTCCATCATCTGATCTTCGGCAGACTGGGCAAGAAGATTCTGGAGCAGGCCTTAGTTGAGGGCAGAAACAGGAGAGCCTGAAAGAAAGGGGACTTGGGTCATTCTGCGAGCTTTTGCCAGATGGGGTAATGATCGTCAATTGCCCGGAAACGGGGATCTCCTTCTATCTCCCTGCTTAACTTGCGGTTGGCGATGAGGACCGCACCTTTTTTCATTTTATTCTCGATGAGGCGTTCCAGGCGGCTTTCCGAGTCCCCGTCCGGCAAGGGCCTGAAGTAATAGATGACGTCATGGTCCCCGTAACCCTGAAAGTCCCAGACATTACCCTGCTGCACCCGCTCCGTACCGAAGAACCGTTGGGCCAGGAGACAGGGATACTCGTCCTTTTCAATGCCGTAGACCTGGAAAAAGTACTGTTCAGCGATCAGAAGGATGTTGCCGAAGCCGCAGCCCGCATCCAGGAAGGTTAAGTCGCGGTCCTTGTTCTCCGCCTCTAGAAAGTCCCGGACTATTCTTATTTCCTCTATAGCCTGGCGGGTATCCATGGCGATAAAGGGATACTCCCTGCTGGTTTCGTTTTTAGTGGCCCGGCGGGACTTGCCGCTGTAGTAGCCTATAAAACGGTTGATTATGCCCAGATAGACATCTCTTTCTTCTTCAGATACTTCTCTGCTCATCTTATATAGTTCCGGATCCTGAGACACCAGGCCCCTCCTTTTTAAATTGGTAAACGTAAAGCGGGCCATACCCGCTTTTTGACTATAACGTCGATCTGCAATCAAAGCCACTCCTAAAATCAAGCGCCTGATAAGGTACTCACGTACTCTATAAGCACAGGCACTAAATAATAATAGTAAAATAATGTCAAGTTTGGCCGGGAAAAATCTTGACATTATGTTAGGCAAACCTTATTCTTGTGAATAAGAAGAGTTAGGGTTTCCTAATCCATATGAGATTCTTATCATCTCCGGCGCCTGAGCGCCGGGGATATTGCCCTGAAAAGACGAGGGGGCGTAATAATGGCTTATTTTGATACTGCTTTAACAATTCTGATAGTAGTCGGTGCGGCTTTTTACCTGGTGTGGAAAGTGGTTAAGGGTAAAGGGGGCTGCGGCTGTGGGTGCAGTAAGAGTGATTCCACTGTCACTGAAATCCAAGACTTGAGAGACAAAAATGGTTAGCTTCTGGAAGGGTAGAAAAAGAGGAGCCTGCAAGGCGGGTGGCAATCAATGCTGTTGTCATGGCGACAAGAAAGGCCGGCGGGTAAGACTGCGGGATATGAGGAAAAACCAGAAGGGCAGAATAGCCGCCATCAAGCAGGGGGGAGAACTGGGCAAGAGGCTCCGGGATATGGGGCTGGTGCCGGGGACGGAAATAACCGTGCAGAAGAGGGCCCCCCTTTACGATCCCGTGGCCCTGCGGGTAATGGGAGGTGTGGTCAGTTTGCGCAACAATGAGGCCGACTTTATAGAAGTGGATGTGGATGGAGGGGAGGCGGCGTGAGCAGTACAGTCAAGATTGCTCTGGCCGGTAATCCCAATTCCGGCAAAACCACCCTGTTTAATGCCCTCACCGGTGCCCACCAGCATGTAGGCAATTACCCCGGAGTTACTGTTGAGAAAAAAGAGGGTGTCTACCACCTGGAAGGCCGGGCTGTACATATTGTCGATCTGCCCGGTACCTATTCCCTGTCCGCCTATTCCGTGGAAGAAGTGGTGGCCCGCGACTTTCTGGTCAATGAAAAGCCGGGCGCCATTGTCAATATTGTTGATGCCACCAATCTGGAAAGAAATCTCTATCTGACCACCCAGTTTTTCGAGCTGGGAATTCCGGTAATTATAGCCCTGAACATGATCGATGCCGCGGCAGACCGGGGTATCGAGATCAAGACCGAGGCCTTGGCCGAACGCCTCGGAGTCCCGGTGGTGCCCATTGTGGCCAGAAACGGCCAGGGAGTGCACCGGCTGATGGAGGAAACCGTCCGCCTGGTCAACAGGACAGGAGAGTGGCGGCCCAAGCGCATCTCTTACGGGGACGACATCGACAACCTCCTGCTCTCCCTGGAAGAAAAGGTTACTGAGGCCGGTTTCCTGACCTCTGTTTATCCGGCCCGCTGGATCGGTTTAAAGTACCTGGAGAGCGACGATCAGATCCTGGCCCGAGGCCGGCAGGAAGATCCCGGGCTTTCCGCCGAACTGGAGGAGGAAGTGGCCAGGCTGGTCAATCATCTCCGGGTGACCTTTGACAGTGATCCCGAGGCCATGGTGGCGGACCATCGTTACGGTTACATCAAGTCCATCCTCAGTGAAAAGGTGATAGTCCAGAAACATGATCTGGATCGACTTTTTCTCTCCGACCGGATCGATATGGTTCTTACCCACCGCCTGGCCGGTCCGATTATCATGGGGATTATTATCTTCAGTCTCTATAAGTTCACTTTTACCTACAGCGAATGGCCGGTCGGCCTCTTAGAGGATTTCTTCGGCTGGCTGGGCGGTTTTGTGAACTCGGTTCTGCCGGACGGAGCACTCAGATCCCTGCTGGTTTCCGGGATCATCGACGGAGTGGGAGGGGTGCTCGGGTTTGTCCCCCTGATTATGTTCATGTTTTTCGGCATCGCCGTCCTGGAGGATTCCGGTTACCTGGCCCGGGTCGCCTTTATGCTGGACCGGGTATTTCGGATTTTTGGCTTGAACGGCAGTTCGGTAATGTCTTACATAATCTCCGGGGGGATTGCCGGGGGCTGCGCGGTCCCCGGGGTTATGGCCACCAGGACCTTGCGTTCCCCCAGAGAAAGGATGGCAACCCTGCTTACCGCTCCCTTTATGAACTGCGGAGCCAAGCTCCCGGTCCTGGCTCTGCTTATCGGGGCTTTTTTCTCCGACAACCGGGCCCAGTATATGTTCTTTTTCACCCTGCTGGCCTGGGCTGTAGCCCTACTGGTCGCCAAGTTCCTGCGCCTGACGGTTCTTAAAGGGGCGCCCACCCCCTTTGTCCTGGAGCTTCCCCCCTACCGGGTTCCCACCCTGAAAGGCCTGCTGATCCATACCTGGGAGCGGACCTGGGAGTATATCAAGAAGGCGGGTACCGTGATCCTGGGGATTTCCATCCTTCTTTGGGCCCTGATGACCTATCCCGGCCTGCCTCCCGAGCAGGAGAGGGCCTTTGAGAACAGGCAACAGCAGGTTTTACAAAAATACGAGCCTGAAGTTTTCCAACAGGTTGAAGAAGGCAGTGCCCCCTTTGCAGGAGAGGCCGGAGAGCTATATGAAAAGCTAACAGATCTGCAAAGAGATAAGGCGGCCCTGGATCTTCGGTATTCCGTGGCCGGCAGAATAGGCACGGCCCTTGAGGAGGTTACCAGAGTGGCCGGTTTTGACTGGCGGACCAACATTGCCCTGGTCGGTGGTATTGCTGCCAAGGAGGTGATTGTCTCCACCCTGGGTACCGCTTATTCCCTGGGCAAGGTGGAAGCGGATGAACCTGCCTCCATAGCCGATACCCTGGCTGCAGACCCCAACTGGAACCCGGTGGTGGCTCTGAGCGTTCTGATTTTTATGTCTTACTACGCCCCCTGTTTTGTTACGGTAATCTGTATCTCCAGGGAGGCTGGTTCCTGGAAATGGGGGGCCTTTTCCATGGTCTTCAATACGATCTTTGCCTTTATTCTGGCCACCATCGTTTATCAGGTGGGCTCGCTGTTATATCTGTAGGCGGTGGTCCTCCTTGGGTCCTCCAATAACTGACCACTGACTACATCTCCTGGTGCTTGATATTGATGCCTTCCACTATAAACGCCACGTGCTCGCCTATGTTGGTGGAAAGGTCGCTTATTCTTTCCAGGCAGCGCGATATTATTATTGTCTGGATGGAACGTCTGGTTTTTATACGCCTGCTGTCTATTGCAGGGGCGTCTGCCACCATGTGCTCGATCAGGCTTTTTAACACCTGTACGGTGTATTCGTCTGCTTGGTCGTCAATTTTCCCGATTTCCCTGGCGGTCTTTGCATCCATATCCCGAAGCGAAAACACGGCTTTTTTCAGCATAAGGCGGCTTGTTTCAATAAGGCCGTCTATTGCCTCTGTTCCGTCAAGAGGCGGGTGCTGGCACAGGAAAACGGTTCGTTCGGAGATGTTTACCGCCTGGTCTGCTATGCGTTCGAGCTCGTTGCTTATTTTCATGTTGCCTATGATCATGCGAAGATCCCGGGCCATGGGCTGTTCCAGTGCAAGCAGGCGCAAGGACTGTTTGTCCACTTCTAACTCCAGACTGTTTATTTTTTTGTCTCCATCAATAACCTCCTGGGCCAGCTCGGTATCTCGGTTTTTATAGGACCTGGTGGCTTTTTCATAAGCATCCTGGGCATGGGCGGCCATGTTTAAGACGGTTATTTTTAGCTTTTCAAGCTCCTGGTGAAAATGCAGCCGTTTCATCTTTCCTCCCGGTGGTGTAGTCTTCGGTCTTTTAGCCCCTCCCACAGGGCTGTCTGCCTGAGGAAGTACCGATTTTGCTGTTTATATCTTCTGCCCCTTCTTCAGCGCTGGGAAGGGTAAAAAAGAACACACTGCCCCTGTTCGAGTCTTCAGGAGGACTCTGGACCCATATCCGGCCGTGCATAACAGACAGCGCGTGTTTGCATATGGAAAGGCCCAGGCCCGTGCCGCCCGTGGCCCTGCTGCGTTCCTTGTCGATCCTGTAGAATCTTTCAAATATCCTGTCTTTGTGCTGTTTGGGAATCCCGGGCCCTTGGTCACGGATGCCGAAAATTATTTCCCTGTCTTTTGTTTCGCAGGACACCTCCACGGTGCCTCCGGAGGGCGAATACCTTACAGCGTTATCCACAAGGTTCCCGACCACCCTGTTTAAGGCGGCTTCATCAACCTTTACCATCACGGGCGGGGTTATCTTGTTTTCGAGCCTTATCTGCTTTTCCCCGGCCATGGGCATGAAGGTTTCCAGGGCGGATTCAAAAACCCCGGCAGCATCCAGGGAAACAAGATTCAGTCCCGCGAATTTTTCCTCCAGGCGTGTTAACTCCAACAGGTCGTTTACGATATTGGTCATCTGCTCGGCGTTTTTCCTGACGATCAAGAGAAATGATTCCGCCTGCGCATCCAGGGGAAATTCCCCTGATGCAAGGGATTCTACATATCCCTTTATGGAGGTAAGCGGGGTTTTTAACTCATGGGAAACGTTCGCCACAAAATCGCGCCTGATTTTTGCCAGGCGCTTGTGGGCGCTGATATCGTAGAAAACGATCAATGTCCCGTCTTCAGGTATTCTGAGGGCATATACTTCGTAATAGCGCTCGTTTTCTGCAGAAATGGTAAGGCTGCATTCGTCTTCACCTTTGAGAATCCTTTCGCATGCCTCCTGCACCTCGCTGTTGAGTATAACTTCCAGGGGGCGTTTTCCTATGCACGAAAGCCTGCATTCCGCAATATCTCCCATGGCACGGTTGATGGTCTTTATCCTGCCGCCGTGGTCAAGGAGTATCACGCCTTCGCGCATGTTTTCGATGATAGCCTCCAGTTCAGTGTTCTGGTCCGATATGACTTTCATCTGTTCGCGTATCCTGTCAGCGGTCTCGTTAAGGGTCACTGAAAGGTCGTAGAATTCCTGGCCTGAATCAGTCACGTAATGATGGGAAAAATCCCCGGACGCGATTGAGCTTAACCTGCCCATTACCCTGTGTATGGGTTTTTCAAGTTTTCTTGCCAGATACAGGCTTGCCAGGAAGGCCACTGTCGCAATAAATGCCATCCCCGCCCAGAGCCGCCGTGTGTAGGAATTGAGCCTGTTTTCAACAGAAGAGACAGGGTATGCGGCGCGGAGGTACAAGGATTGTTTTTCTTCAGGATAACGGACCTGTTTGGCCGCGTAGATAAGGTTGCGCCTGATCGTGGAGGAATAGCGCATGCTTACTGCCGGCTGCCCGCTTTCTCCGGTTTCAAGGATTTCTTCCCTGTCTGAGTGGTTTTCCATGTATCTGACTTCGTCAAAAGGCACCGAGGAGTCAGCAATCACCTTTCCGCCGGGTTTTATAACGGTTATTCTGTAACCCAGCTTTTCCGCCATGGCGCTGCACCACCGGTCCAGCTTCGCGTTGTCATCAAAAGGGGCGTCTTTTTCAAGCGTCCATTCCAGAAATTCGAGCTGTTCAAGGGCGTTCTGCCTTGATTCTTTCAGGATTTCGCTTTTTAAGGCGGTATAGAAGTAAATACCCGGCAGGATAACCGCCATGGCAAGCACTGCGCAAAATGCCAGGAAAAGCCTGTTTCTGAACTTCATGTATTTCATCTATTTTTCCCTGAATCGGTAGCCCACGCCCCGAACCGTTTCAATGTCGTCGGCATAGGGCTCTATCTTCTGCCTGAGCCGCCTTATATGGGTGTCAACGGTCCTGTGATAGCCCTCGAACTGGTAACCCCACACCCGGTCAAGCAGGATGTCTCTTGAGCGGACCCTGCCCCTGTTTTTAAGCAGGTCAAACAGAAGATTGAACTCGGTTACAGTCAGGTGTATCTGTCTGTTCCCGATCCTGATCCTGTAGTTTTCAGGCTCCAGCACCATGTCTTTGTGGCGCAGGAGCTTTTCTTCGTCTGTCTCCTGCTGCGGGGAATGTCGTCTTAACACAGCCTTTATGCGAAGCATAAGCTCCCTTGGTGAAAACGGCTTTACAATGTAGTCCTCCGCCCCCAGCTCGAAACCCACTATCCTGTCTACTTCCTCGCCTTTGGCTGTAAGCATTATAACCGGTATGTCTTCAGTGTCCTGATTGCGCTTGAGTGTTTTGCACACTTCCAGGCCGTCTGTGCCGGGCAGCATCAGGTCAAGGACCACCAGGCAGGGGTGTTCGCGGATCGCGGCTTCAAGACCTTCATCACCACTGGTTTTCTTTATGGTACGGAAGCCCTCGTTTTCCAGGTGCCAGGCGATCAGATTTAAAATGTCGGTGTCATCTTCAATGACCAGTATGGTCTCTTGCATGTTTTTTTCTTCCAGGCTCATGTCCAGTGCATTACAGAATAAGAATAACCGCTGAAAATAAAGTTTTACAGTTTTTTCTGCATCCTGTTTCGTATGATTATTGCAGCCAGGTTCAGGCCCGGGATCAGAGAGATCAGCAGCAGGGCTGTTGCGTACTGGAGGGGTCTTGTTGTGTCTATGTTACCCGAGGTTGCCGGAAGGTTAATATGGTAAGGCAGGGCCATGATTTCATCAAAAATGGAAGAGGGCAGTTTTGTCGGTGTAATAAACAGCAATGAACTTGATAGGCGCAGCTTCGCCCGCCGCCCGGCTCACGCCCAGTATGAGCCCCGCAAGCATGCTTGGCAGGGCCGCGGGCAGGATCATCTTGTATATGGTCTGCCATTTTGTGGCGTCCAGAGCCAAGGACGCTTCCCTGTAGGACTGGGGGATACTTCGCAGGGTTTCTCCTGCGGAACCGATTATCAGGGGGGAGATCTCTATATCTCCCCCCTTGATTGAGCCTTCAGTATGCCATGAAAAGGGCTCAGACCCGGGGCATTGCCGAGTCTAAAATTCATGTGTCAGATTCATAGCGAAGATATCGGTACTGCGATCCCCGTCTTGGGTGTAGTCATCGTCCACCTTGGCGTAGTAGAACTCACTGCTGAGGGTCTCTGTCCAGGCAAGATCCAGGATGACGTTTAGTTCCTGGGCCTCACCTTCTTTCAAGGTGCCGTTTTCGATCACGGCATCGTCGACCCAGGCATAGATGACCTGCAGATTCGCCGGGCCATAGCCCCAGGCGGCGTTGACAAAGTAAGTGTTGTTGTTGGGCTGTTCCCCGTACTTGGCCAGGTCTTCATCCGTAGGATTAAAGTCGTCGCCGACAAAGACAGCTTCAAAATCGTCCCCGCCTTCAGCCCTAGTGTTGAATACAGAACGGTCGTCGCTTTGGCCGTAGTGGCCCAAACCGAGTTCAAGGCCGCGGACATTCGTGAATCCGTAAATCTTGTACTGGTCCACGTCCTCGTCTGTGTCGTTGACCGAGGCCGGGGTGTCTTCCTGCAGAGTGGCAAACACACCCTGGACGCCGATACTGACCTCATTGCTCAGGGAGACTTCACTGTCCGCGGCAATACTCCAGGACCGGGCAACATCTTCGAGAGAAATCAGAGCGGCTGTCATATTTAGCAGATCATCTTTGAGCACTTCGGTTTCCAGAGCCACGGTATAGGCGGCGTTACCGGAGTCTTTCTGGATCCCGGTCTGGTCCTGGATGACTTTATCCATATCCTGCCAGCGATCATCACCTCCACCAGTATTATTAAGACCATCCCATGAGACCGGATTGGTGTCCGCATTATCGAGCCAGGCGGTAACGGCGTGAGCGTGCAGTGTCATCCGGGGAATATCATCAATCCTTACCCCCAGCCCCTCATAGAAATCTCCGTCTCCTTGTACCGGCTCATAAAAAATCCCGTCGTCGGCCCGGCCTAAGACGAACCGGGTCTTGGTGCCCGGTAGGGAATAGGTGAGATAGGCCTCCGTGAGAAGGCCGTCCTGGGAGTCAGGATAGGAACCGGTAACCATAGTGTCGTCTTCCCAGATCCGTGAAGTAATCAATCCCCCGATGGTGAACTGCAAGTTGTGAACTTTGCCCGAGGTCCATTTCGGCTCGAAATAGGCCACACCCCCGTCATCAGAATCGCCATCGTCAGGGGACTCCCAGCGGGTGGTTATCCCGATTTCTCCGGAAGTTTCGCCTGCGCTGATGAACTGGTCCACGGTCCGGCCCGGGGCGGTATCGTCCAGCAGGGTCTTACTCTCCTCTCCCTGCACTTGGGGGGGGGTTGCAAAGGTTACCGTGGCGGAGAGTGCTAAAACAGATAAAAGTCTTTTTTTCATATCTTTTTTCCTTCTCTGATTGGGCCGATTATTTCGACATTATAGATTATTTGACATTATTTTAATGGTTCCGGAGGGTACAGAAAAGGCGGAAAGTTAAGGATGAATCGCCGCCTTCCCTGTACCTTCTTATTCTTGATTTTTCTAATCAGCCTTTGTTGATAAAGGAATCAGTTGGTTTATTCTCCTGCTCATCTTTTTCCTTTCTGCGGGGGGCATAGGGACCAACCCCCGATTGGAAAGAACTCCCTCTTCCCCCCAGGTAGCGGGTTGGCTCCAAGATCTAAGATAGTCTTTCAGGCCCGGAATAAACTCGACATGTGCTTTTTTTACATAGAAATAAAGGGAGCGTGATATAGGATAACTTTCATCGCTGATATTTTCAAAAGATGGTTTAACCCCTTCAATGACCGCACCATGGATTCGGTCACGGTTCTGATCCAGAAAACTGTAACCGAATATCCCCAGGGCATTGGAGTTGGTATCCACCTTCTGAACTATTAAGTTATCATTCTCGCCGGCCTCAATAAAATGATCGTCTTCCCTCATGGTATGACAGATCCGTTCCCACCTGGCCTTATCCTCGTCTTCGATCTTTTCTATCCGGGGAAAAGTATTGGCGCCGACCTCCATGACCAGTTCAAGTAAAGCATCCCTGGTACCCGAAGTCGGAGGCGGACCGTAGACTTCTATTTTCTTGTCGGGTAAGCCGGGATCGATTTCCTGCCAATTTTTATAGGGATTTTTAACCAGCTTATCATCCCCACCTGGTGCCGGTACTTTTTTGGCCAGGGCCTGAAAAATCTCCCGGCGGGACAATTTGAAAGTCTGGGCCTTACGGGAATTGGCCAGAACAATTCCATCGTAGCCTATCTTGACCTCAACGATCTCTTTGACCCCGTTTTCCCGGCACATTTTGATTTCGGAATCCTTGATGGGCCTGGAAGCATTAGTTATATCCGGATGTTCATCGCCCACCCCCTGGCAAAAAAGCTTCAGTCCCCCGCCGCTGCCGGTAGACTCTATTTTAGGAGTAGAGTAATCCGTAATCTGCCCGAAACGTTCGGCAACGACCGTAGCAAAAGGATACACTGTGGAAGATCCGACAACACTTATGTAGTCACGGGCCGCCACAACCGGCTTAACACTGCAAAGCGTAAAAAGGGCTGCAGCTGCCAATAGAAAAGTTTTTTTTATCATATTGTTCTCCTTTTTTATAAAAAATTAAAAGAAAAAATTAAACAGGCTTATTGCCATTATTATGAAACTGTACCTATGCCATAATACATGACTGTCAGAACAGATTTTTCATAAGATCCTCCTTAAATGGTTTTAATTAATTTTTTCGGCTTTGCCGGTAAGTTTCCTTTGCATTCAGGGCCTTTCTGCATTTGTTGGTGAATACAATAACCCCGCTTTGCTACAGATTCATGGCTGGTTGGTTACGATCCTGTTAAGATTTTTCAGGTAACCTTTTCTCAGCCTGAGGCAGCCAGTTTTATGAGTCCGGCTTTACAGAAGCCATGATAACTTTGAACCGCAAAAGGCCTGCCTGTCTGGAAGCAGAAAAATTCTTTTTAATCGTCATAAAAAGTCATCTTTTCTCCGCTTAATTGCCAATATTGCCGATTATAACCGCGCAATAGACGGTGAAAACGTAAACTTTAAATCACAAGTCACAAAGGAGAAAAGAAATTGAAGGATTTTAAGCGGAGAAAAGTACCACGGAAGAGATACTTGACATCCTGAAAGAAGGGATCACATCCTATATTCCAGGTATGAGGAATTTATAGGAGGGAAAAAAGTGAAAAAACAGCTATGATGTGAAGTTCGGCGGACGAATAATGGCTGACTGGGCAACCATAAGTGCCGGGGACAGCTTTGATGATGACCTTGGCGGCGGCCTGGAGGGCTACGGCGTGGAATTTAGACGCGCTCGTATTTTTGCCTCCGGATCATTTGAAAACAATGTTTTTTTTAAGGCGCAATACGATCTTGCCGGCGGAGACGCCGACTTCAAGGACATGTACATCGGTATGAAAAAGTCCCGGCACTCGGGAACATTAAAAGATCATAATCATCACCATTCTTTCCAGCAGGCGGTTATTAAGCCTCCTGCCGATAAAACCGGTGGCCCCGGTAAGCAGAATTTTTTTAGGCTCTCGGTGCTGTCACATCCCGGGAATTGGTTTGACAGTTTGAGACTATCAATATCCGGGGGGAGGAGACAGGGATCCGGCTGAAGCATGGAAATGCAGGTATCAGGCATACTGAATTATTCCCCGCTGTAACTGAATGAGTCGATTAGGGTCTTGTCTTCAGTTTTGGCTTTGGTCTTGATAGTGTAGTCACCGGGAGCACCCAGGGCAATGTCGGCGCCGTATCCGCCGCTCATTCCCATTGCCATGGTTTTCTGTTTCTCTCCCTCAGGTCCCTGGATGAGGAATCCGGTCTTGGCCCCGGTGATCAGGTTCCCCGCAGGATCCGCGATATAAACCATCAGGTGGTGGGTGGCCGCCTGTTCTCCTTGTCCTTCATGACCCTCCATGCCGGCTCCCATATCACCCATATCTATGAGGTAATAGGCCATCTCATGGTCGTCTACTGTGGAGGTATGGATGTGTTTTCCCTTCCGGTCCTGGTCTTCATGCTGAGCAGCACTTGCAGTAAAAGCCATGGCAAAGACCAGCATCATTGCCGTGGCGATCTTGTAAAAATACCTGTTCATGATAAAACTCCTTTTGTTTTTTATTCCCGGTGCTTCATTTCCCATCGTTTCCAGACATGGTATAACACCGGTATGATGATCAGGGTCAGGATGGTGGAGGAGATAAGGCCGCCCACCATCGGGGCGGCGATCCTCTTCATAACCCTGACCCCGGTTTCCGTGCCGATCATGATCGGCATCAGGCCGATCAGGGTGGTGGCAACCGTCATAAGCTTGGGCCGCACGCGCTCCACTGCGCCTTCGATTATCGCTCCCCGCAGGTGTCCCGCGGTCTGCATTTCGCCCCTGGCAGCCCATCTCTTGTAGGCCTCATCGAGATAGACCAGCATAACCACCCCGGTTTCCGCAGCCAGGCCGGCAAGGGCTATAAAGCCCACCACCACTGCCACGGAAAGGTTGTACTCCAGCAGGTAGAGTAGCCATATCCCGCCCACCAGGGCAAAGGGCAGCGAGACCATCACCAGGGAGGCCTCTATGATGCTGTGGAAGTGCAGATAGAGCAGGACAAAAATCACCAGCAGGGTTACCGGCACGATCAGGTTCAGAGTCTGCCTTGCCTTCTGCATGTACTCGAACTGGCCGGACCATACCATGGAATATCCCGCCGGCATATCGATTTCCTTGTTCACGGCTTCCTTGGCCCGTTCCACATAGGTTCCCAGGTCCACATTCTCTAAATCCACATAGATCCAGGCGGTTCTCCTGGCGTTTTCGCTTTTGATCATGGGCGGCCCTTTGCGGATCTCAAGATCTGCAAGCTGGGCAAGCGGCACCCGGGTTCCGGTGGGTGTGGAAACCAGCACCCGCTTCAATTTTTCGATATCATCCCTTAATTCGCGTTTATAACGCAGGTTCACGGGATAGCGTTCCAGGCCCTCCACCGTGTAGGTAATATTGGTGCCGCCCACTGCGCTCATGATCACATCCTGGACATCGTCTACCGTCAGCCCGTAGCGGGCAATTTCATGGCGCTTGATGTCAAAGTCCAGGTAGTTGCCGCCGGTGGTGCGTTCGGAATAGGCGGAAAGGGTGCCGGGAATATCTTTTACCACGGTTTCGATGCGGCTGCCCAGCTCCGAGAGCACCTCCAGGTCCGGACCCATGAGTTTTATGCCCACCGGCGTCTTGATGCCGGTGGACAGCATGTCGATCCGGGTTTTAATGGGCATGGTCCAGGCATCGGTCAGGCCGGGAAACCGGATGGCTTCATTTAAATCGTCGCTTAATTCCTCTATGGTTATATGGCGCTCTTCCGGCCAGATCAGGGTAAGCGGTGCCTTGAGCCAGCCGGGCCAGGAGGAAAAAAAACGGTCTATCTCCTTTTTGCGCCACTGGTTAATGATTTCGCCCTTTTTTTCCTCCGGCCAGATCAGGGTCAGGGGGCCCTTGAGCCAGCCGGGCCAGGATGAGAAAAAACGCTCTATTTGCTGGGTCTCGTATTCCACCTTGGGCCGCAGCATTATGGTGGTCTCTATCATGGTAAGGGGGGCCGGGTCGGTGGCGGTATCGGCCCGGCCGATTTTGCCGTGCACGGTCCGGACCTCCGGGAAGCGTTTGATTATTTTGTCTGTCTGCTGGAGCAGCTCTCGGGCCTTGGTCACGGATATCCCCGGCAGGGTGGTGGGCATGTAAAGAAGATCGCCTTCGTTTAAGGGCGGCATGAATTCGCTGCCCAGCTGTTTAGCAGGATAATACGTGGCCGCCATGATCAGCACGGCGATTAAGATCGTGGCTTTGCGCCAGTTGACCACCAGGCCTATGACCGGCCTGTATATGCCTATGAAAAGGCGACTCAGAGGGTTTCTCTGTTCAGGCAGAATCTTTTGGGGCACCAGACAGATAAAGGCGAACACGGAAAGGGCGATTGCCGCAATCAGGCTCCAGCCGGGGAGATCCATACCGGCGATGCCGGTTGCAAACACCAGCAGTACAGGGCCGGCCGTGGCTGTAATCCAGATCCGGAGTTTGCGTTTTTTCGAGGTATGGGGGGCGATGGGATGCTCAGTGATAAAGAAGGTCATCAGCACCGGAATGATGGTAACCGCCAGAAGAGAGGAGGCAGCCATGGCAAAGGTCTTGGTGTAGGCAAGAGGCTTGAACATGCGGCCGGACTGCTCCTGCAGGGCAAAAACCGGGATAAAGGAAACCGTGATTATAAGCAGGCTGTAAAAGAGGGCAGGGCCCACTTCTTTTGAGGCCTCCAGTATGATCTGGTTAAACGGCTTCCTGCCGCGGTCCCGCTCCAGATGTTTGTGGGCGTTTTCCACCATGACCACCGAGGCGTCCACCATAACGCCTATGGCGATAGCAATGCCGCCCAGGCTCATGATGTTGGCGTTGATGCCTAAGGGATACATGATCAGAAACGACATGAGAACCCCTACCGGCAGAGTGAAAAGCGCCACAAAGGCTGAGCGGAAATGCAGGAGAAACAGGACGCAGATCACCGCCACCACGGTAATTTCTTCCAACAGCTTTTCTTGCAGGGCATGCACCGCCCGTTTTATAAGTCCGGATCGGTCATAACCCATCTCGATGCTCACTCCCTCCGGAAGCGATTTTTCCAGAGATGCGAGCTTGTCTTTTACCCGGTTGATGGTGTCCAGGGCGTTTTCACCGTAGCGCATGACCACAATGCCGCCGGCGGTTTCTCCCTCGCCATTCCATTCCAGCACACCCCGCCGCAGTTCAGGTCCCATGTGGATGTCCGCAATGTTTTTCAGCAGGATGGGAGTGCCCTTGTCATCCACTCCCACGGCGATTTTTTCCATGTCCTCTATGGAGCCGATATAGCCCTTGCCCCGGACCATGTATTCGGTTTCAGCCATCTCGATGAGCCTGCCCCCCACATCGCTGTTGGAGCGCTGAATGGCGCGCTTGACCTTGGAGAGGGGGAGATCATAGGCCAGCAGCTTGTTAGGGTCCACCTCTACCTGGTACTGGTTGACATAGCCGCCGATACCGGCAACTTCAGCCACGCCCTGGACCGACATGAGCTCGTATTTCAGAAACCAGTCCTGGATGCTCCTGAGTTCCGCCAGGTTGTGTTCGCCTGTTTCGTCTTTGAGCACGTACTCGTATACCCAGCCCACGCCCGAGGCATCCGGCCCCAGTTCAGGGGTTACGCCCTCGGGCAGCTCTGAGGCGGCTCCGTTTAAATATTCAAGCACCCGCGAGCGGGCCCAGTACATATCTGTACCGTCTTCGAAGATGACGTAGACAAAGGATAACCCGAAAAAAGAATAGCCCCGCACATTCTTGGCATAGGGAACGCTGAGCATGGTGGAGGTCAGCGGGTAGGTGACCTGGTCTTCGACAACCTCCGGCCCCTGGCCGGGGTATTCGGTCATGATGATGACCTGCACGTCAGACAGGTCCGGTATGGCATCGAGCGGGATGGAGCGGATCGCCAGGATGCCGCCGGCAATCACGAAAAAAGTGGCCAGCACCACCATGAACTTGTTTCTCAGGGACCATTCAATGATTTTCTTGATCATCCGGGTACCCCTTTACTCCATATCCTCGAAAAATGCGTCGTCATCCTGCCCGTCTTCCATGTCCTCGAAAAAGTCATCTCCCTGGCCCTTTTCTTCGGCGATCTCCTCTTTTTCCCCAAGGTCTTCACGTTCTGTCATTTTCTGTGATCCCTCCCGAAGCTTGGACTCTGAATCGAGCATGAACTGTCCTGAGGTCACTACCTGTTCTCCCGGGGCAAGACCTTCCAGGATCTGCATCCGGTCATTGTCCAGCGGCATGCCGAGTTTCACTTCGCGCGGGGTGTATTTATCCTTATTGCGCCGGACAAAAACGATGTCGCGTTCCCCGGATCGCAGCACCGCGGATCTGGGCACGTGAATGCCTTTTTCTCCTGAGCCTGTGCCTATCCTGACATCGCTGTACATATCAGGCTTCAAAAAAAGGTCGGGATTGTCAAATTTCAGGAGGACAACCACGTCCCGGGTCCGGCGCTGGAGATAGGGATAGATATAGGTCACCTCTCCCTTGTATTTCCGGCCCGGCAGGTAGGGCAGGGTCATCTCCGCCTTCTGTCCCTTTTTGACCCGGGCCAGTTCATATTCGTAAATATGGGCCTCCACCCAGACGCTGGAGAGGTCAGCGATTTCATAAATTGTGGCCCCGGATTTGACATAGTCGCCTTCCTGCACGTTCTTTTCCGTAACCACGCCCGGGTATGGAGAGCAGATGGTCGGGGCATGCTTCACCTGATCCTGTTTGACGATCTCTTCTATTTCCGATTCCGCGATCTCATAATATCGCAGCCGGTTTTTAACCGATTCCAGTACTCTTTTGTTGGTTTCATTCTGCCTGCGACTGTAGTTGCGATGGGCCTCCAGCAGATCCTGCTGGGCGTTTATAAGTTCGGGGGAGTAGAAATCAAACATGGGTTCCCCTTTTTTCACCCGGGCTCCGGTAAAATCAACATGAAGCTTTTCGATCCAGCCGCTGAACTTGAGGTTGACCCTGGCCATCCTGGTTTCGTCATAGGTTACATGCCCGTAAGTTCGGATAGTGTGCTTAAGGGGCCCTTTTTTAACCGTTGCCGTCCGGATGCCCATGTTCTGTTCCATGACCGGATCGATGGAGATGTTGACTCCGCCGACCAGTTCGTCTTCGTAGACCGGCTCCAGTTCCATGCCCATGGCGCTTTTGCCGGGCTCGTCATAGATCTCTTCCGGATTCATGGGGGCCCGCCAGTAGGCGACTTCCCTTTCCCCTTCCTCTGTCCCGTCCTCTTCCGCCTTGTCCCTGGGTACCAGTTCCATACCGCAGATGGGACAGTCGCCGGGTTCATCCTGAACGATCTGGGGATGCATGCTGCAGGTATACTGAATGTCCTCGGCTTCTTCAGCCTCCTGTTGCCTCTGACCTATTGGAGAAAGCAGGCCTGCATACCAGGCGGCGGATCCGGCAACCGCCAGGGTCAGGACTGCCGTGAGAAAAATGGCAAGAACAGGAATACCTCCAGATTGAGAATACAGCTTATTGATCTTCACTGGGATTGTCCTTTGAATTCATGTAAAGGTTTTTCCGGCTCTGTTTCTGCTGCTCCGCCGATCCAGGCTTCCAGCTCGGCCCGTTGCTGGTAAATCGTGAAAAAAAGCCGGCTGGCCTGTTGTCTGTATTTCAAGACCCGGATGCGGGCGTCGATCATGTTGTCGAATTCCGCTTTGCCGACTTCATATGCCTCCAGTGCGGATCTTGCCCATTGACTTGCCCCAGGTATCAGTTCTTCTGTATAAAGATTGTATCTTCGGCGGAGGTCTCTGATCTCTGAAACCAGGGTTTTGATTTGGTAGGGCAGCCGGCTTTTCAGATTCCTGTACCGGTTTTCTGCGGAATGCTGAAACTCCGATGCTGCTGCAAGTTCCTTGGCCTGTTTGTCTTTGTGCCACAGGGGTATATCCACTGCCACTGCAGCAGAGAAAAAATCGGGCAAATCCCGGCCGGTGCGATCTTCGTCGCGCTGTCCGTAGGTCAGACGAATATTGAAGTCGGGGCGATAATCTTTTTCTGCCAGCCGCTTCTCTGCCTTGGCAGTGTTGATTGAGGCCTGCATGCCTTTCAAATCCGGGTTTTCGGCCAGTGCATTCTCAGCCAGCGCATCCGCGGTGAAGGAGAAGTCCGGCTCCGGCAGATCAAAAGGCGGATCAATGGCCTGGTAGCTCTTCCGGTTGGTGAGTTCGTGCAAACGGTTTTCTATGGTGCTTCTGCGGTTTTCCAGCCTGACAGATTCCTCTTCGAGACGGGACAATTCCACCTGCGCCTGGAATATATCCTGCTGCAACCCGTCGCCCACTGCGTAATCGCTTTCTGCATCCCGCCGGATGCGCTGGACCAGCTTAATTAATTCGTCATTGATCTGCTGGCTCTCTGCCACATATCCCAGCTCATACCAGAGATTTGCTACCTCCCGGGCCAGTTCCAGGCGGGCGGCTTCAAGTTCAGCTTTTTTTTCCCCGGCGTTTCCGGCTGCGGCTTCTGATCTGAGATCCAGCTTGGACAACCAGGGCACGGTCTGCTCCAGAAATATCTGTTTCTGGGTCATGGGTTCCTGGTCAAAGACAAAATTGTCTGTCGGCAGGTTCTGGACGGCAAGTCCCACTTTGGGGTCAGGCAGGGCGCCTGCGGCAGGAATGCGGTATTCCAGCCCTTCCACTTGGGCGACCCGGCTCCGGAGGGACTGATTATTGGCGAGCGCCTCTTCTATGAGTTTTTCCAGCTGTGGAGGGGCCCATATGGAATCCGCGGCAGCACCCGGGTTGGCAGAACCGGCAATGAAAAGTATAAAGACGGCTGCCGGCAGCATGGATCGACAACTAAGCAGGAATAAATGTGGCATAATCGCTTCCCTGGTTTTCCCCAGGTTGATAGTTGTTTAATCGGTAAGGGACTATTGCATATATACTGACTGTAAGAGTCCGGTTAAGCCCCAGAAGTTTTAAATAAATATAATTCTTATCGATTACCATGAATAGTGATCACCTGTAAATTGTATACTTGGATATGATTTCAGGTAAATACTGTTTTTATCCCTGCTTTGGAACAACAGGTTGACGAAGAGAAAATTATTGCCTTAAATTTTTAAAAAGTTAAATTTTGCTATATTATATATTGATCTGAACAGCCTGTTGAGTTTTTAGTCGGCATAATCGGGTTCAAGTGTTTCCGTAGACTGAAATAAACGGGTTGAAGTGGGTGAGGTAAAAAAACGCTTTCTTAGCGGATGAGTAGCCCGAAGGGATAATTTCATTTCCACTTTTTCTGTTATCGGAAAGTCATTATTTTTATTGTATATTCCACGTGAGAAAACCCTGTCAAGATCAATTTAATCTAAAACTTAATAAACAGGCGGCTTAAGCGGAAATGAGTGAAGAGGAACACTATAGAAAACGTTATGAAGAAAATGATACACCCTGGGAAATCGACCGGCCCGATCATAATCTTATAGAGATGGTGGAAAGTTGGCCTATTAAACCGGGCAGGGCTCTGGATATAGGCTGCGGTACCGGGGATAATACGATCTGGCTTGCCGGACAGGGCTTTGAGGCCACCGGTTGTGATGCTTCTATGTTGGCCATTGACCGGGCTGTTGAAAAGGCCTCTGCTGCCGGGATATATTGTAATTTTCTAACCCGCGATTTCCTGGAAGATGAGATTGAAGGGGCACCGTTTTCCTTTCTCTTTGACCGGGGCTGCTTCCATTCCTTCTCTGATCCGGATAAACGGCAGGCTTTTGTCAGCAGAGCTGCCGGCCTCCTGGAACGGGGAGGACTCTGGCTTTCCCTTATCGGCAACAGGGACGAGATCCGGCCGGAAGGCCAGGAAGGACCTCCCCAGCTCACGGCCTCTGAGATAGTGCATGCGGTGGAGCCCTGTTTTGAAATACTCCTGCTTCGTTCAGGGTATTTTGATTCGGATCAAACGCCTCCCCCGCGGAACTGGATCTGTCTAAAGCAGAAGAGGGAAAGCACTCCAGCAGCTCCCTGACAATATCACTTTTCATACTTAAAGGAAACGCTTACCCGGGCCCGGTAGGCCATAACTTTGCCGTTTTCTATCTTCATGTCGAGCTTGGTTATTTCCCCGACCCGCAGGTTCTGAAGGCTGCTGCCGGCTGTTTCCACAGCATGTTTGGCTGCTTCTTCCCAGGAATTTTCGCTGGTACCTACCAGTTCGATAATTTTGTAAACACTTCCAGCCATTTTGGCACCTCCTCTTTTACAGGGTATGGTTTGAGGTTTTGAACTCTATTTATTTTCATGGTAGCAGAATGCCATGGCTTGTGAATAAGTTTTTGAGAGAATTTTCCATGACTGCTGATCCCGGTAATGAAAATAATCCGAAACCCGGTCTGCTGGGGGCTCTGCTGCCTGTTGCTGTGACCATGACTCTGATGCTGGTCCAGCTTATTGTCTTTGATGAGTTCGCTCCCCATATTCCCCTGGTACTGGGTACGGCATTCAGCGGAGTACTGGCCTGGTCCATCGGCTACAAATGGAGGCAGATGGAGACCGGCCTTTTCCATGTGGTACATATAGGTCTGCCCTCAGTAGCCATTCTCATGACAGTGGGCATGATTATCGGGACCTGGATTTTATCGGGAACCGTCCCTCTTCTGATTTACTACGGTTTGAAGATGATCACCCCTCAATATTTCCCCTTGGCTGCCATGCTCATTACTTCAGTGGTATCAGTGGCAATAGGGACTTCCTGGGGTACAGTAGGAACGGTGGGGCTGGCCCTGGTAGGTATCGGTGATGGTCTGGGAATTCCCGCCTATCTCACCGGGGGAGCCATAGTCTCAGGGGCTTTTTTCGGTGATAAGATGTCTCCCCTTTCTGATACAACCAATCTGGCTCCGGCGGTTACCTCAACCAAGCTATTCAGTCATATCCGTAACATGATGGCTACCGCCGTGCCTGCCATGGTGATAACAGCCGTGGTCTATTGGGGAATGGGGCTGGAATATGCCGATCAGACCCTGCATACCTCAAGAATGAGCACTATAGTCGGCGGACTGGAAAAGCAGTTTGTTTTCCACCCCTTTCTTCTTATCCCGGCTTTGTTGGTAATTATCCTTGCTGTTAAAAGATTTCCCGCACTGCCCACGCTTTTCGTCGGTATGCTGGCCGGCGCTGTGACTGCCATGATAGCTCAGGACGCCTCGGTTCATCAGATCTTTACAGTTATGCAAAATGGCTATGAAAGCGCTACCGGTATCGAAGCGGTGGATAGACTGCTATCCAAGGGGGGAATCCAGTCCATGATGTGGACCATCTCCCTGGTCCTTATAGCTCTGGCTTTTGGAGGTATCCTGGAGAAGTCCCGTTGCCTGGAAGTGATCCTTAATTCCGTGATCGGCTGGGTCAGGGGCAGGTTTTCCCTGGTGGCGATAAGTACAGGCGGAGCCGTGGGAACCAATCTGATCACCGGTGACCCCTACTTGGCTATTGCCCTGCCGGGGCGAATGTTTTCTCCGGTTTACCGGGGCAAAGGACTGTCCACGCTTAATCTGTCCCGTTCCATTGAAGAGGGGGGAACCCTGATCAATCCCCTGGTGCCCTGGAGTGCGGGCGGAGCTTTCACCGCTGCCGCTCTGGGGATACCCACTCTTGTTTATGCCCCTATGGCCATTGCCTGCTGGCTGTCGCCTCTTATAGGCCTGTTCTATGCCGGCCTGGGCTGGTTTATGCCTGAAGCCGATCAGGATGAGCGCCGGCAGTGGCAGCAAGACGGTGAGCTGATTATGACCGGGAATGAAGTGGTGAATGCAGATGAACTGGATGTGGAGGAACTGGAAAAGGCTTTTGATAAGTACAGATCGGCTTGGAAAACCTGAAAGAGTTTCCTGCCTGGCGGGGACCTTAGCTTAAATCCTCAACTGCGGAAACAAACCAGGTTATCATTTTTTTGGTCTCAACGGAATTTTTGTTGGTAAAAGCAATGCCTATATCCATTTCATTATAAGTCCGTTTGAGATTCTGGACCCGTCCGGATATATAGACAACTTCGTTGCTGCCGGGAAAAGCGCATTTCAGAGTGATCTCTTTGTTGATTTCGAGTTTGATGAGATGGTGATTTTTATTTCTGTGCAGGATAAAGCGGCAGCCATTTTTGGAGATATCGAACAGGCAGCCCACGTTTTCGATTTCGTTGGCGATTAGTTTGGCGGGAAGGTGACAGATTATCCTTTTCTGCCCCCTTAACTCATGGTGTTCAACTATCTTGGGATACTCTATGAATAACAGACGAAGGGGGGAAGATATATATTCGATAATTCTGCTCTGAAAAGCATAAACCGTTCCTTTGCAGATATACCGGATAATCAGTTCATGATCAGGATAAAGTTTGTGTTCAATTCTTCTGAAGGGTTCCGGGGCCTTCAGTATTATGTATTTCCCCTCTTCCAGGCCGACAATAGCACTTTGTAACGGGTATTCCACTCCTTCCACTTCTATCTTTACAGTTGTGCCTATTTCAACTGAAAGATTTTTTCCCATATCCGACATGTAGGTTGAAGATATATCCATAATTATATTCCCGCGAAATTTTATACCAGAGAAACTGGCTTGAGTTGTTCAATTGTAATCTGCGGCAGGCAATATGGTAAAGTATGAGTGTGTAACCTGTCGGTCCAGAGCTGATAAAGTTAAATAAATATTTTGTACAGTAACCCGATTATTATCAATAATACAGAGAGGGAGAAAGAACTCAATCATATTACTAAAATTATATTGATTTTGACAAGTCAAAAAAGTCAGGGCCTTGTGGACTGGGGAACTGTCTGTCTTTTTATTGTGCACAGGCCATGATTTTAATTGTTCTGACAGACTTGATGAACAGTCAGAAGTGGTTCCGTGAAGCCCCCCTTTTTTTAGGTGAGGGAAAAAACTTGACTTGGCTACCACATTGTGGCATCAGATAGGTATGTTTTTGTTTCAGGTAGATCTTTTTTCAGAAAAAAGTTCCTGAAATGAAAGATTGAAAGGGAACTCAAAAGAGTAAGGGAGGAGAAGGGGGTGCCGGAGCCTCAACGGCAGACACCAAGTCTCTGGTAAGTGTGAACTGGCTTGCAGATAACCTTGACAAAGATGATTTGGTGATTATTGATGTTAGTGACTTCACCAAAGTTTATTTTTCTCCTTCTCTATTCAGGGAGGTTGATGCCCTGGCCCTGAACTATTTTGTCCTGCATGATCTTATGGGCTACCGGAACGTTCAGATATTTGATGGTTTGATACTGGAATCTGTCGGGGGAGAAAGGTATTCCCCATATGGATAAGTCGAGGCGGGGATACAAGGATCTCTAATATTTATCATCCACTGAAAGGCAGATAATTATAAGGATGGATGGTATCGGCTTTATTTTAGAAGATACCATCCAAATTTTTAGTGCCTTGGTTAATCGGTGATGATATATAGACCTGCAGTTTCCGTTGGAGGATGTTTTTTATGAAATTGTTAGCCTGATCAGGGCAACTCGTGTTATTATTAATAAAATAAAAAGAGAATTAGATGGATAAATTACAATTTGCCAAAGCCAGGAAACAACTCGGAAAAACGCAGAAACAACTGTCAATTCTTTTGGGTGTCTCCTTAAAGGCTGTACACAGTTATGAACAGGGTTGGCGTTCCATACCCGGGTATATCGAGCGCCAGTTATATTTTCTTATCGCCAACCAGCGCGGTTCCGGAAACAGTCAAAGGCTGTGCTGGGAGATCAAAAATTGCGAGTGCAAGGAAAAATGCCCTGCCTGGGAATTTCAGGCCGGACATCTCTGTTGGTTTATTAGTGGCACTTTATGTGACTGTACCGCGGATCTTGGCAGCAGGGATAAAATTGAAGTCTGCCGGGAATGCGAGGTCCTGAGTGAACTTTTATGATTTTTTTCCGAATAAGTAGATAGAGGCAGCTTAACCACAGCGTCCGCCTGTCCAGGATGGACATGACCGTTATAGAGAAATTATTACATTATCTGGCCATAATAATTGGCGCCTGGCTGCTCTATAAGGCTGTCACATTCTCAAGTTTCTGGGCTCTCCTGATTCCGGCACTTGCCATATTCTATATAGTTGAGAAATATTCCCGGCCTGCCGGGCTTATATCTTTTCTTGTCTTTTTTCTTTTCGAGATTATCAGTGTTATTGCCGGTAATCAGACTTGGGGAGACAGCCTGATTTGTTCAGGGGCAGTTCTTGTTCTCGTAATAGTATTGGTCAGCCTGAGATCTTTCCTCCCCTATAGTATCAAGCCGGAGGAAGAATCGGAATATAACGGAGGTAGCAGCGCTGTTTCTCCTTGTTCTTTTACGGATAATTATTCTGCATCTCCCTGGCCTCCTTCTTTTTCATTACTTTCCTATGCTGAAGCAACAGACCTGGACAGCAGGCGTCTGCACAGCAATATAGATAATTCCTGCCAATATTTTCTTGAGCTTATCCGCCTTTCCCTTGATTGTTTAACGGTCATTCTGCTCCGGGGAGATAAAGAACAAAAAAAATTGTCTATACATTCTTTTGCTTCCAGCCGGGAGGACAGCCTGCAATCTGATCTGGAGTTCGGGGGCGGTGGTATTCTGACTTCTTTGCTGCAGGACAGGGAGGAAGTAATTGTTCACCCCGTCTCTCAGCAGAGGAGTAATATCCCCTATTATTCCTCCAACCGAGGGGTGGGAAGCTTGATGGCAGTGACAGTTCATTCAGATATGCTGGAGGAGGGGAAGCGGTTTATCCTCTGCCTGGATCGGGAAACTGACAGTCCCTGGCAGAGCTGGCAAAAGGATTTTGTCAGGATGGCCGGACGGAAACTTGGTATGGAGATCGATATCGGGCTTCATATTTCCAGGGCAGCCCGTAATACTGATACCATAAGCAGAATCTGCTCACAGCTGCAGAAAATGAATCAGGTGCTTGACCTGGAGGCTACTTATCAGGTTGCCATCCAGAGTGTACAGGATATGGTTGATGCCGATTTTGTGGCCTTAAGCCTTATTCAGGGCGGAGAGCATGTAATTGTCAAGGCTGCGGGTTTTCAGGCGGAGGATTTGGAAGGGAAGAAATTTCCTGTTACGGAAGGCTTGGTAGGCCAGGCTGTAAAGTGTAAGCACTGGATGCCCCCTAATGCTGCCTATCAGGATCCTGCGCCTATTTTTTCAAAAGAGAATCCGATCTCCGGTTTCAAGTCTTTGTTTATTAATCCGTTAAGCAGGAGAGGTGGGGATATAATGGGGGTCTTGACGGTCTGTTCCTTCAAGAGCGGCGTTTACCGGAGAGCCGAAAGAGAGGTTCTGGAATTGATCGGCCGGCATTTTGCCACCAAGATAGAGCTGGCCCAGGCTCATGAAAGGATCTACCGTCTGGCCCTTACCGATGGTCTGACTGGTCTCAAAAATCATCGTACTTTTCAGCGCGGTTTGGGTAACATGCTGCAGAGAGCCAAGCGCCAGCATATTTCTGTCTGTCTTATCCTGGCTGATCTGGACCATTTCAAGGAGATTAATGATTCCTATGGACATCCCTTCGGTGATGAGGTTCTGAAGGCTGTGGCTAAAAC
>JBKHJR010000021.1:0-37257 GCA_046537975.1 Desulfurivibrionaceae bacterium | reverse complement strand
GGATTGAGTGACCGCCTTCGACTGGAATCGGTGGTCAGATTCACTGGAATAGGCACCAGAATGAACTATGGGAACGGATGCCTGTGGAAAGCTCTATTTTCGAACCGGGTCCAGCCAATGACTCAGAGGCAACGGAAGATGAGGAGGGGATGCCGTTTTGACTTCCACCAGCGGTATTCGGTTGAGCAGTGCTAACCAGGCCATCCACCGGACGTTAATACCTCCGTTTTGCTCCGGTTTTGCCACCGGTGTTCAGCGAATGGGGTCGGACCAAACTAACTATTTAATAATACAAGATATTATTTCTAAAAAGTGCCATTTTTACCCCTTATACCGCCCTTTTTGGAGGTAAAATGGCGGTTATTCTTTCTGGAGAAATACCGAGAAGGGAGCTTTATTCTAACCAATACGTTTTGCGGACAAGCCCCAGATTTGGGGTTATCACAGATGATCAATTTTGGATTGTCACAACGAGTCAGGACCGAAAAAACACTTAAAAGATGATATTGAGATGAATTTATAAAATCTAAAAAATAAAAGATAAGGAGAATTACATGTATGTACAACTGGAACCCTTAATCTCGATTATTGCCGGTGTCCTGATCTTTATTTTCCCAAAATTCCTGAATTACATAGTGGCCATTTATCTGATCTTGATCGGCATTCACGGCCTGATCAGCTGATATTTCCCTGTTATTGCCGAATGGGGTCGGACCAAGCTAACTTATCAAAAATTATGAAAAAAGAGTTCTTAAGATAACCATATTTATCCTCAATATAGATGATTCTGGCTACAAAATAGCGTCTATTACTCCTTGATTGGCTATGGCGGGAGCGAATCGACATTTTATACCTGGACAAATCCGGCATATAACGCATCGTTGTCACGCAAAGAAATTTCTTTTCAAGCTGGTAAAAGAGCGCCGAGGATGGATGAAGCGATACAATAAATTCCATTGATATCCGACAGCTGGTTATATATCATTTGAGGAAAGAGACTGATTTTAGCTGACTGTCAATGCAGTGAGCTTGGTTCTTTCCGATTTACAATCAGCCGGGGTCCTCGATGGAAAAATACCAAGGATGGAACCGGTCCGTTCAGGACTGGTTCCATGAACTTTCTGTTAATTTCCTCAATTTCCTGCCTGATCTGTTCAGCGCCGTCATCATATTATTCCTGGGCTGGATCGCCGCCCGTCTGTTGCGGGCCGTAACCAGCAGGGGAACCCGCTCCCTGGAGCATCTGTTCACCCGCCTGGTCAGGCTCCGTGGTTTTGAAAACCTCAAAGTCCCCCATCTCTCCCCCGAACTCGTGGGAAGCATTGCCTTCTGGATTGTTATCTTTCTGGCCCTGACCGCGATAACCCAGGTTCTCGGTCTGACAGCCTTCAGCCAGGGCCTGCAGAGAGTCCTGACCTTCCTGCCCACCCTGCTGGTCGGCGGTCTGATAATTCTGGCCGGTTATCTGGTGAGCCTGCTGGTCCGGGATCTCTTCGTTTCCGCTTCTCCGGCCGCTTTCCGGGATAATCCCCTGCCGGCCCGCCTCCTGCAGTTCATGGTGCTGGCCACTGCCGTGGTGATAGGGGTCGATCAGATCGGCATAGACGTCTCCTTTCTTATCATCCTGGCTTCCCTGGTGCTGGCCAGTATTACCGGCGGGGCAGCCCTGGCAGTCAGTCTGGGGGCCCGGACCCTGGTCAGCAATCTCATCGGTTCCCATTACCTCCGCCAGACCTGCCAGGTGGGTCAGACCATAAAGATGGGAGGATATGAGGGGCGTATCCTGGATTTGACTGCCACCATGGTAGTTCTGGAAAGCGAGGAAGGCAGGGTGATTATTCCAGCCAGAGTTTTCCAGGAAGAACCTGTAATCCTCAGAACGAACCCGGAATCCCATGACTGAAGCAGACAGACTCACTTTTTCTTATCTGGAAGAACATCCGGAAGAAGCCGCCCGGGTCCTGGAGGCCCTGGAGCTGGAGGATGCTGCCGCCCTGCTGGCCTCGGTGCCGACCAGGCTGGGAGCCCCGGTGCTGTCAGCGGTTCTGCCGCCTCGGGCCGCTCTCTATCTGGATAGCTTGAACAACAATCTGGCCCTGGCGCTTTTAGGCAGAATGAAGGCCCGGGACGGAGTTTCGATAATTCGCTACCTCCCGGCAGAGAAAAGGTCTCGATTTATCTCGAATCTTCCCACCGGCCGAGCCCTGGCCTATCGTCTGCTTTTGGGGTATCCCGAAGAGACAGTGGGGGCCTGGGTGGACCCGGAGGTCCTGGTTTTTCAGCCCCTCAGAACAGCCGGAGAGGCCCTGAGCCGATTCCGGCAGAGCAGTCGCCTGCTGCCCCCTTTTGTGTATGTGGTCAGTGAAGACAGGCGCCTGCTGGGCGGACTTTCCTTGCAGGAGCTGGTGGCCGCCCCGGCTGACAGCAGACTGGATCAACTGATGAAAAAAATATCCCGCACCCTCCCTGCCCCGTCCCTGCTCAGAAACGCTGTGCACCGTGAAGACTGGCAGTCCCGCGATTCCATCCCGGTAGTGGAAAAGGGCAATAGATTTATCGGGGTACTGCATCATTCCACACTGCGTGTTCTTCTGGCCCGGCAGTCTGTTTCCCCTGGTAAACTGGAGAAAAGAAGCGCCGTGGCAGCGGCTGGCGCAGCATACTGGCAGCTGGTCTCTTCTCTGATCGAACTGCTGATAGACCTTCTGCCCGGCGGAAGCCTGGAAAGAGGCAACAGAGAGAATGGGAAAAAGCTTTGAAAGATCCTAAGACCGCCATAGAGGCCCTTGATTATCGGTTTTTAGTCGATCACCCCGGTGAGGCGGCTCAGCGCCTGGAGACTTTTCAGCCCGGTGAGGCTGCCAGGCTGCTGGGCAGGTATGACCTGCACGTGGTCTTCCCTGTCTGGCAGGATTTAACAATGGATCAAAAGGAACAGGTCCTTGCCTATCTGCCTGACCGGTTGGTCGCCGGTCTCCTTGTGGAGCAGGAACCAGCCCGTTCCGTGGCCCTGCTTACAAGGCTGGAAGAGCCTCTCCGGAATCATTGTTTGAATATTATCGATCCCCGGCTGCGGGAGGAAATGGTCAGGCAGATGGCTTATCCTCCTTCAACCGCCGGCGTAATTATGGACCCGGGGGTTGTTTCCCTTCACGGATCGGCTACTGCAGCTCAGGGTCTGGAAAGGCTGCGGGCCAGCCGGAAAAAAAGGCTCAGGCATATATATCTGGTGGATAAAGAGGGCAGGCTCACCGGCCGGGTTAATATCCAGGACCTGGCTCTGGCCCGGTCCGGTCAAACTTTAGCGGAACTGGCAGTACCTGTGGAGGAAACAGTGGCTGACACCGACCAGCAGGAGGAAGTGGTCGAGGTCATTGAACGCAACAAGGAAGGAGGACTACCGGTGGTCGATTATGCCGGGCGGCTGGTAGGGGTAATCAGGCAGGCTGACATGATTACCGCCCTCCAGCAGGAAGTGGTCACCGATATCCAGACCATGGTGGGAGTCAGCAGGAACGAACGGGCCCTGTCCAGCGCCTCTTTTGCCGTGACCCGGCGCCTGCCCTGGCTGGAAATAAATCTTTTGACCGCCTTTCTGGCCGCCGCAGTAGTGGGTATTTTCGAAAACACCATTGCCCGATTTACCGCTCTGGCCATCCTTCTGCCGGTGGTGGCCGGTCAGTCCGGTAATGCCGGGGCCCAGGCCCTGGCGGTCACCATGAGAGGACTGGCCCTGCGGGAAATCAGTGTCCGCCACTGGTTCAAGGTGGTATGGAAAGAAGTCCGTATCGGTTTTTTTAACAGTCTGGCTGTAGCCCTGACAACCGCTCTGGGTGTTTATATCTGGAGCGGCTCTTCCGGCCTCTCCCTGGTGATCAGTGCATCCATGATCATCGCCATGGTGGCTGCCGGTTTTGCCGGGGCAACCATCCCCATTATCCTGACCAGGATGGGCCAGGATCCGGCCCAGTCCTCCTCCATCCTGCTGACCACTGTGACGGATGTGGTGGGTTTTTTCTCCTTCCTGGGAATCGCCACTTTACTGGCTTTTCTACTTTGAAAGGTAGTAACGACAGATGAGGATATGGGATATTAATCCAGGCTATCTGAATCGCCGGAGTTTACTCGGCGAACACTGCGAGGTGCATGGAATTGTCTCTATTCTTGGGAATAAGAAGAAAGGCTATGCTGCTCACCCGGAAACAATTCGTTGGGTTGGCAACGGTTGGGCACTTAAGATACGCCATAAGCAGTTGTCATGCGAAATGGCATTAAGAGGTTTCAAAGAAAAGTCTCCCGTCAATACACGCACCGGTAAAGGAAAATGGCCGGACACTTATATCGACAGTCCGCAACAGCAATTTTTGTTGCTCGAACAAAAATATGCAGACAAAGAAAAAGGCCGAATACCTTTACCTAAAAATACGCAGCAACTTTGGAGTCAACACAAGTATTCAGTTCTGGCGCGTGATCCCAACTTGTATAAAGAAATCGGGGCGACAGTTGCCGGAAAGGAAATAAACTTTCGCGATCTGTCTCTTATTTTAACAGAGTCACTGAGACAACAGCCGGCGGAAGGCGGGATAAGAAACGCTGTGCAGCATATGTGGGGTTATGTTTCACCCGGTTTTTCAGAGGGAAAGCAGGACATTGACTCATGGCCGCTCCGTAAGTTATTGATAGAGACCCAAGGAATCGCTATGGCAAATAATATCTCTTATATAATATCTTCAACCGCCCTAAGTGAACTGATGGTATGGCTGCCAAAGACAGGGAGCAAGTAGGGGGCAAGTTCCCTTTTGACTTTTACTCGCCGTGTCCCTGCGGCTCGCTCTGCAGGCCGGCTTACAGCCGTTCGAAACCGTTCTTCCTACTGCATCTTCTTACCAGGAATAACACCAACTGCTATCACCGGAGCCCGAGGTCGTGCCAAGATAATAAGCTGAAATGATAAAGATAATCATAAAAATCAGTAACTGAAAAACAGATTCGTAAAAACTTTTTTGCATAGGAGACGTTATGTTTAAAATCGAACGCAATTACCGGGTATGGTTTATAATCATTATTATTTTGTTTGGATTCAATTTTTCACCCGCTTATGCCGGTTCCTTCCAATGTACTCCAACGCCTTCCGATGCCAAAGGGCCATTTTACAAGCCTGATGCACCAGTGCGGTCTTCCGTGGGCGAAGGGTATATATTGACAGGGAAAGTGAAATCCGCAAGGGACTGCTCTCCCATCCCGGATGCCCGAATTGAATTTTGGCTGACCGGCCCGGATGGAGACTACGATGACGAACACCGGGCGACCGTTTTTTCTGAGGAATCCGGGAACTACAGGTTTGAAAGCAATTTTCCTTCCGGATACGTATCCCGTCCCCCCCATATCCATATACGAATCTCGGCGGAGGGGTATGAAACCCTGATAACCCAGCATTATCCTGAAAAAGGAACTTCCAGGGGGGAGTTTGATCTTGTTCTGCGCCCGGCTCAAGCGGATAAGTAGTCTATTGTCAATAGCATGTTGCGGTTTACCGGGCAGAAACGAAAGCCCGGCAGCGGGATAGACCCTGTTATTTGATGAGGCGCCGCTTCATGGATGCCAGGGCCAGGTAGCCGAACACCATTATGAAGAGCAGCAGATAACCGAGATTAAAGATGGGGTTGGATTCCATGGCGCCGATACAGAGGTAGCGGGTCAATTCCACCAGATGGAAGAGAGGGAAAACGAGGGAGAAGACTCCGGCCCATTCAGGAATCCCCGATATGGGGAAAAAGGTGCCGGAAAAAAGAAACATGGGAGTAATGAACAGAAAGATCGGCAGATTGAACATGTCAATGGTCGGGATGATGCCGGTAAAGAACATGCCGATGGAGCCGAAAGCCAGTCCTCCCAGGAAGGCAAGCGGGATACAGAACAGGGCGTCCGGGAAATTTGCGAAGCCGAGGGGAATAAGCACGGCGAGCATTACTGCCACCGCGGCCATGGCCTTGGAGGCGGCCCAGACGATCTCGGCAACGATAATTTCCTCGATGCTCACCGGTGTGGCAAGCATGCCGTTAAAAGTATTCTGATAGTACATCCGCACGAAAGAGGTATAGGTCGTCTCGAAAAACGAGTTCCACATGCAGGCAGTAGCCACCAGGGCCGGTGCCATGAAGGCCGTATACTTAAGCTGCATACCGGCGTAGCTCACCCCGCCGATGAGTCCGGAAAAGCCGAGACCGAAGGCCAGGATATAAAATCCCGGTTCGAGCAGCGGCACTATGAAATTGATCTTCCAGATGCGGCGATAGGTGACCAGGTTTCTGAACCATATGTGGCGAAAGCGCAGGGATATGTCTCTGAGATTGGCCCGGTTCATTCGCGCAGCTCCCTTCCCGTCAACCGCAGAAACACGTCCTCCAGGTTGCCGGCCCGAAAGCGGCAGGATTCCACGCAGAACTTATCGCGGATCAGATTCTCCAGCTCTCCGCGTGGCTCGGCATAGATGATAAGCCGTTCTCCCAGATCATCATGACGGACAGCATACTCCCGGATGTATTTCCTGAGATCCTCGCCCGGACCATCGACTTGGATGACGCTCTCTGCCGCGTGCTCCCTGATCAGGTCGGGCGGCCGCCCTTCTGCGATAATCCTGCCGTGGTCCATGATTGCCACCCGATTGCACAAACTTTCGGCCTCATCCATGTAATGGGTGGTAAGTACCGTGGTCAGACCGCGTTTTCCCAAGTCCAGGAGCCGGTCCCAGACCTGGTGTCTTGATTGGGGATCAAGCCCGGTTGTGGGTTCATCGAGAATTAGCAATTCAGGTTCGGCCATCAGCGCTCTTGCCAATTGCAGGCGTCGGGCCAGCCCCCCGGAGAGCTGCATGACCTTGGCGTTGCGCTTCCCATCCAGGGCGAAAAAATCGAGCAGTTCCTCGGCGCGCCTGTGAGCGAAGGCCTTATCCATTTCAAAATAGCGGGAATAGAGCAGAAGATTCTGTACCACGGTCAAGTCTGGATCCAGGGTGTTCTCCTGCTGACAGACGCCGAGTTGCGAGCGGATTTTGCGCCAGTCTTTTCCGATGTCCATGCCGAAGACCTTCAGCCGGCCATCGTTCAGGGGTGAAATACCGTAAATCATACGAATGGTCGAAGTTTTGCCGGCGCCGTTCGGTCCTAACAGGGCAAAGAAATCCTCGCGTTCCACGGTAAAATCCACCTCGTCTACCGCGGTGAACTGCCCGAACCGCTTTACCAGCTGGCGGGCCTCAATAATGCTCATGACGTGTCTTAATCTTATTATATCTTGTTAGTACTTCTTAAAAATGCTCGTTTTTAGGTTTCAGATAGTTTAATTGTAAGCTTTTTTCGGAATTGATTTCAACGTCGATTCCTTGGTTTTTTGGGATCGGTTTCAGGAAAAGACATGAAATCAAATCCGCTTTTGACTTTTGCTCCCGCGTCCTTGCGGCTTTCCTCCGCGAAATCTCCCTTGCTTTCGAGCGGTATTTGTGTTTTTTTTCTAAAGGCATAAAAAATGTTTACATAACAGGGGGGGAGACTTCCTCCCCTAAGGTCACGCCCATGCTTGGCGTACACCACACCTTCCCCTCGGATGGCAATTACGCTGCGCTTCATTGTTACCGGTGGAGGCTACTTTCAGTCAAAACTTGATAATCAGATTTTATAATTAGGTTTATGTCATGAAAAAAATCCCCCTCCAAGGGCTTACATTAATCCTGCTGACGATAATTCCCATAACCCTGATTAACGGGGCCTGCGAAAAGCCTCTAAATAAACTTCAGAAAATAAAGAAATCCGGTGAACTGCATCTTCTTACCAGGAATAATGCCAACTGCTACTATATCTACCGCGATGAACCCATGGGATTTGAGTATGATCTGGTAAAGGCCTTCAGCAATTATCTTGATGTGGATCTGAAAGTGCATACTTCCAACTGGAACCATATGTTCGAAAATCTCTACAAAAACAAGGGGGACCTCCTGGCAGCCGGGATTACCATTAACCGGGAGCGGGAAAAAATAGCTGACTTTTCAGACAGCTATATGGAAATACAGCAGCAAGTCGTGGTAAACCGCAGCAACAGAAAAATTCAGGAGATTTCTGATCTCAGCGGCAGAAAAGTTCACGTCAGGGAAGGAACTACATACCGGAATCGCCTGAAAGAACTTAACGGTCAAAATGACCTCGGCATCGAGATTGTCCTGCACAAAGATAAGCCTACTGAAGAACTGATCCGGGGGGTAGCCCGGGATCAAATCGACATTACCATAGCCGATTCCAATATAGCTCTTATGAATCGTCGCTATTACCCTGATATCAGGATTGCTTTTCCGATCGCTGAGCCCCAGGCTCTGGGGTGGGCGGTAAAAAAAGGCGACAACGAACTGTTAGAGGAAATAAACACTTTTCTGGCTAAAATAAAAGAAAACGGTAAGTACGAGGAAATTTATGAACGTTATTACGGCAATGTCCATATTTTTGATTATGTGGATCTCATAAAATTCCACAGACGACTGGAATCCCGACTCCCCAGGTACAAAGAGATAATCAAAGACCAGGCCGAAAGACACGGTTTTGACTGGAGACTTATCGCCGCCATGATCTACCAGGAGTCGCACTTTAATCCCCGGGCTGTTAGTTTCACAGACGTCAAGGGGCTGATGCAGGTAACTCTGACAACAGCCAGGGAGATGGGGATCAATAATCGCCTTGATCCCGAACAGAGTGTCAAGGCCGGGGTCAGCTATCTGCGTAAGCTTTATCAACGCTGGGATAAAATCGAGGGTCAGGACAGGTTGCTATATGCTCTGGCCAGCTATAACATAGGCTATGGCCATGTCAGTGATGCCTGTAAAATTGCCGAGAGGCAGGGTCTGCCGCCAGACAGATGGGCCAGTCTGGAAGAAACCCTGCCTCTGCTGAGAATCAAAAAGCACTACAAAAATACCACTTACGGCTACACCCGGGGAACGGAGCCGGTCAGATACGTGAATCGAATCATGAACTATTACGATATACTTAAGAAGAAAAAAGACATCAGGGCATCATCATAAGCCGGCCTTGATTTGGCAAGCACCGACGAATAACAGATGACACCGGCCACGAGACCGATTATTTTCGTAAATTATTGGTAGAGACGCAAAGAATTGTTATGGCGAATAATATCTATTATCTAATCTCTTCCGGCCCCCTTAAGTGAGTTGTTGACATGGCTGCCAAAAGCATCAAGGCAAATCACCGGATAAAGCAAGATGCCGAGACCTAAAAAACCCCGTCAATGCGGGGGAAAAATCTGCCCCAGAGCCTTCAAACCCAACCGTATCCCCATGGATCGGCTGGAACGGATTCCGCTGGCCGGTGATGAACTGGAAGCTTTGCGCCTGTGCGATCTGTTGGGCCTGACCCAGGAAGAGGCCGGAGCCAGCATGGAAATCTCCCGGGGAACGGTCCAGCGGATTCTATCCGAGGCCCGGCGCAAGGTAGCCCGGGCCCTGGTGGAAGAGGCGGCCCTGATCATGGACAATGATCTTAAGTGAACAGGCCCACAACGTTTCATCAGCCCTACCCCTGCAACCGGCAGAAAAAGCCGGGGCTTACGGAAAAGAGGCTTTTTTGCTGTTGGCTGTTGCTTGTTATCAGTTGATCAGCTCGGCTCAGTCGCCATTGGACCGGATACTGTTTCCATCCCGGCAAACTTCGGTTCATGCAAAGGCAGTATGTAGTCCCCCAGATCTCTGGTTTTCAGGAGAATGTCGTAGGCCTCATAGGCGTTGACATGGGTGCCGGGGGGAATAACTTCCATGTCCATTCCCCGGATCATCTGGGGAGGATAGAGGTTTTCGAGAATCGTGCAAAAGCCGGTGATCACCGCCCGGCCTCCGGGGGTATCGACCAGAACACTCATGCCGCCGGGAGTATGGGCCGGGCTGTGGACCACCCCCAGGCCGGGGAGGATCTCCCGGTCTTCATGGATCAGGGTAATCTGCCCGTTTTCCTCGATATCCAGGATAAAGTCCTCCACATAACGATAATCCAGAGGATGATAGGCCCGGATGGTTTCCAGTTCCTTGGCGTGAACGAAGAACTCGGCATTGACGCATTTATAGTCGTTTTCGCAGTGGTCACGATGGAGATGGGTGTGAATCACTACTTCGATATCCTCCGGCCCCAGTCCATACTTGGCCAGGCCTTCCTCGAAAGTATAAATGGTGCCGCCGATTTTACTCTGGCGATCCTCGGACTGGATGGGATTAAGTTCCCCGGTATCGATCAGCACCTTTTTGGGACCGCCCTCAAGGTACCAGCAATAAATGGGAATGGTATAGGGCTCACCATATCCGTACTGATAGGTCATCATCCCCTTGTCAAAAACCTTGCTTCCCATGGGAATAGGATGAATCCGATAGTTGCTCATGGCTCCCCTCCAAACAAAAAAACTCCTTATTTTAATAAATTCAGCAATAAATCAGCCCTCATAAATTACCCCCGGCAGCCGGGATGAAAACAACAGGTCTAAGGCTGCTGCCGGGGACGGCCGAATGCGTTCAGTGGGAAAGGCCACAGCCATGGCTATGGCCGTGACATTTGCCGTGGCCCTGGCAGGCCTGAGTCGGATCCATCCGGGCCAACCGATTGGCGGTGAAATCGCTTACCACATCTTCCACCCGCAGATAGGCCTGTTCAGCGGCAAAATAAACCGCAATACCGGCGTCTTCGCAGCCCTGCAGGGGGCGAGCGCCGATGCCCGCCACCACGACGGCATCCACGCCGTTCTGACGCAGAAGCTGAACCGGCCCTGTGCAGCTTCCGGCGCCATTGTTTTCGTTGTTCAGAATCCCGACGGCGCTGATTTTTCCCTGATCTATGTCCACCAGGGTGAACATATCACAATGACCAAAGTGTTGCGAACGGTTTCCATCCAGCCCGCCGGGCCGGCTGGATGGAACGGCGATACGTTTTTTGTCCATGACGATACCTCTTGTTTGGTTGTTGGTCTGCAGATTGTTTTGTTAGCCGGCGGCAGCCGATGATTCTGAGATTCGGTCGGTGAATTTCATGTACCCGGCCGCGGCCGGGTTGTCCTTGGCATCACTTACCTTCTGCCTGAAAAACGGAAAGTTGGCTGTCCTTACCGGGCTTATTATGGTCATATGCACATAATAAGCCCGAAGGTTTGTGTGTCAAGCAGAAAGTAAAGTAAAAATTTGTACTTCGGTTTCCTTCAGACGAACCCGGCCGAAATCGCCCTTGCCTTCGACCGGTATTTGTGTTTCTGTCTAAAGATAGAAACAGGTTTTGCAGACAGGGAGTTTCACCCTATAAGATCACGCCTGTACCGGTGTACACAAGGCTAATACCGCCGACGCAAAAAGCCGCGGCTGATTAGCATGGTTAAGTGCTCGAACTGTTAGCAGGAGGTTGTATGGCAACCGTATTTTCCTACATCAGAATATTCTTGTTTCTGGGTGGAACACTTTTGGGTGTTCAGGTGCCATTTTTCGTGGATCAATATGGTAACAGCCTGGAATCTCACCTTATTGAATCGCAGAAAGTACTCAGCGAGTTTCAGGATGATGCGGATAAATATTTCAACGGCAGTTTTGAAAAGCTGATAGCTCACTATAAAGACAGCGATGACTACGTATTCAATGCTGGCGGGGTGAGCATTCAGTCGATATACGATCGTAACCTGATGCTGAAGCAGCGTTTTTCAAACTTTCAGAGCAGTGCCTGGAGTGCATATACTCAAGCGGTGATTAATCCCGTTTCGGACGTAAAAACCGAGGTTTGGCGCAATTATTCATATTCTATTAAGCTGGATCCCCAGTCAATTGTCTTCGGCTTAGTTGCCGGCTTACTCATGACCGTACTTACAGAGATTATGCTGCGATCCGCCTTTTTCATCTCGACCACGCTTAAAAAAAGAGTGCAGTCGAGTCGAGGCAACTGTCCTAATAGTTTTTGATCTCTGACCTTTTCCCGATGCACGGCAGTATAGTGCATTTTCTTCCTTTTTCTTTCATGTGTTCCACCTCCCTTGCTATAATAAAATTACTTACTAAAAAGGTGTACACAAATACACTCCCGCCTTACAGTCTTTGAGATCTGTAAGAAAAGTTTGGTCTTAAGGCAATAATATGCAGGCATTAATATTCTTAAGGAGGGCCGTCTATGGAAGCTTCGAGGAATAAAAAGTATTGGAATCCGTATGTTGCCGGAGCATGTGCCGGAGTGGTGCTGATATTATCTGTTTGGTTTACCGACCAATATCTTGGCGCTTCCACCTCATTTGTACGGTCTGCCGGAATGATTGAAAAATTTGTCAGTGATGAACGTGTTTCTCAAATAGAATATTTTGTAAAAACAACTCCCCAAATTGATTGGCAGTGGATGTTTGTATTTGGAGTCCTGTTTGGCTCTCTAATTGCTTCCAAGAGGTCCGGGACCTTCAAGGTCCAGGCTGTACCCGACATGTGGCAAAAAAAATTCGGGAAAGGCATCGGTCTAAGAAGTCTTGTCGCTTTCATTGGCGGAACGGTGGCAATGTTCGGCGCCCGACTCGCCGATGGCTGACCTTCCGGTCACGGTCTGAGCGGTCTGGCTCAGCTCTCGATAAGCGGTTTCATTGCCGTGATTTGTTTTTTTATCGGCGGCATAATCAGCGCCAATCTTTTGTATAAAGGGGGTAAAAAAGGATGAACCAGCTCATTTATGGACTTATCACGGGTATTCTTTTCGGTTTCTTTCTCCAGCGAGGTTACGTTTTACGTTATGATAAACAAATCGGAGCCTTGCGCCTTATGGACATGACAATTGTAAAATTCCTGCTTACAGCCATCCTTGTCGGAACCGTGGGAATCTATCTGCTTCATGATTTCGGTGTTGCTGAACTGTCAATAAAGCCAACAATTCTGGGGGGCACAATTGTAGGCGGCCTGCTTTTCGGAATCGGCTGGGGTCTGTTGGGTTATTGTCCGGCCACATCCATCGGTGCCATAGGTGAAGGACGTTGGGACGGTCTGTGGGGCGTACTTGGAATGCTTGCGGGAGCAGCCTTGTATGCCGAGACTTATCCCGTAATGAAAAAGAGCCTGCTGGCATTGGGTAACATGGGCGAGATTACTTTACCTGGTGTGTTGGGGGTGAATCACTGGCTTGTCATTCCTGTTTTTATCCTTTTAACAGTCGGATTGTTTATATTTTTTGAGAAAAAAAACATTTAAGGGTCTGTTGGTTAATTATTTAATTAAAAACCCCGCCCGGATCGGGAAACCCGGGCAGGGGATGACTAACTGGTTATACAGAGGACAGATTATTTGCTGCTGTTTAACTCCACATCAATCAGCCTGTCCTGTATTCCAAAAGGATCAGTGATCATCACATCTTCCTGGAAGGAGATATTCTTCTTACCCCGCTCATTGAGGTATTTGTCAAGCTCCAGATTCACTGTTTCAGGGACATCCACATCCGCCCTGGTCAAGGCCTGACGCAGAAGCCCTTCAGCCTTCATGGCAAAGGCGGTGGAATCTCCGAGGATGCGCATGGCCTCAGTGGGGTTATGGAAGCCCACGGAGTTTTCCGCGCCGATATAGAGGCTGCGGAAGAAGGCCTCCATATAGAAATCCTTGGCATTTTCATAGAGTCCCTGATCAACGTCCTTACCCTCCTCCTGCACCTCATGAACCTTCTCAATGAGCTTGGCCGTCGTGGCAGTGGCATAGCCGGAGCGGATCATCAGGGAAACTATGCGATCCTGGATGGCAAAAACCTGTTCACGCAACCACTCAGGACTTTCGGAGTGACATTGCTGACAGGCCTTCATATCATTCTTGAGCGGGCTGGTGACCCGATGGTCGGAAACCTTGTTGGCGCCCACCTTGGTGTAGGGCATATGGCAGTCGGCACAGGAGACCCCGGCCTTCCAGTGAACGCTGTCGCGTGAGAAGAGTTCAAACTCGGGATGACGCATGAAAGGCATTTTATAACCGGTCACGCTCTGGGTCCACTCCCGCACGGAGTCATCGGAACGAATCTGCTCGATAATATTTTCCACCGAGATATCCCCCCAGCTGCTGCCCTGCCAGGGGAAATAGACACCGGTGGATTTCATATCAGCATCCTTTTCGATGTTATAGGTCACATGGCACTGGGCGCAGACCAGACTGCGCATTTCCTGATGAGAGATCTCATCGCGGTCCACCCCGATGGTCTCCAGGGCCTTGCCCAGGGTGAACTCGCGGGACAGGGTCAGGGCCATACCATCATTATCATGGCAGTCGATACAGGCTACCCCCAGCTCCTCGTGTTCTTCCGGGATCATGTCGTGCACCTCGGACCAGGGCTTGCTGTAATAGTCGAAACCCATCTCCTTTTCTAACTTGGAGGCATAAGGGGTCTTACAGGTCAGACAGACGCCGCCGGCACCGAGCCGGGAAGAATCGATCTCCAGCTGGTCAGTGAGCATATAGGCATGGCCGCGCGGCTCGTTGTATTCAACCCCAAAACCCCAGCCATTGAAAAGCAGGGCCATATAAGGATATTCAGAGAGCTTGTCATAGGTGATATGGTCGGCGTCAAAACCCCTTTTGTACTTACTCTTGCCGGGCTCGGTAGGCTCGGCGGTCTTTTTCCAGAGGTCATAGTGGACAGGATAGGCCTTGCCCCATTCAGCAGGGTCAATTTCGCCATCGGCGATCTCCACCGGCTTAACCGCCTCCACCTTTTCCGGCTGATTGCAGCCGGTTAACAGCAATCCACCTGCAGCCAAGAGAACCATTGGTAATACGATCTTCTTCATACTCTTCTCCTCCATGTATACAGTATTCATTGGTTTACAGGGTTTGTCTGACGCCGGTAGCGCGGTGACTGATCCGCCGGTGACAGTCCCAGCAGAGACGATCCTGGTTAATGTGGTCGACCGTGGTCTCATGGCACCTGATGCAGTTGTCCTGCACCACCTCCTTGCCATGCTCGCTGATCACGATCCGTTCCGGCACCCGGCCGGAATAAAAGACCAGGGCATCCTTAACGCCGTCAATGCTCTTCCAGACATAGTGCGCGGCCACATTGCGATTGGGCAGATGGCACTCCACGCATGACTCGCGACGATGGGCCCCGGAATGGGACCAAGCTTCATACTCGGCCTCCATAACGTGGCAGCCGGCGCAAAAGCCGGGTTTTTCCGATTTTGCCAAAAGACCGGGTGGTCCCACCATCATAAAAACCGCGACCACAATCGCAGCTCCGAGGAAGGCTAAACCGTACAAGCCAATCCTTTTCCTTTTGGGGCTGATCATTGGACAACCTCCTTCCTTCATAGATTGAGCGCTGCATAAAACCAATAACTAAATTATCTACAGTAAGTCCTCGAGATGTCAAGACATCAATTCTCCTTACTTAAATTTTAGCAGAAGCTGTGCTAAGGTTATAGTGAATCCTTCCTGAAAGTGAGTACCAGCATCCGGATACTCTTGCAGGCGGCGGTGCAGAGCCCTACTATAACGCCGTCCTGACGGGATCTTTACTATATGTGATGCTGGGTGCGCCGTTAACATAGATGCCTTCCAGATAGGAAAGTTTTCTCGGCAGCTGTTTCACCGTGCCCCTGGCAATCAGGAATGTTGCTTTCCGACCGGCAGCAAGCATTCCCGGCCCCTCCATGCCAAAGAATCCGGCCCCGTTTTCAGAGGCGCACCTGGTGGTCTCCTCCAGTGAATAGCCGGCCTTGATGAACAGTTTCATCTCCTCTACCACTGACTCGCCATGGATTATGCCTACACTGCCGGCACCGGTTCCCACAGCCGTTGTCACCCCCAATTTCCCGGCTAACCGCAACTGCGCCAGTTGCTCGGCGAGCTTTTTTTTCCAGAAAGCCTCCGCTCCGGGGACCGGTTTTCCCGGTGCCACATAACGCTGAGAGAAACGGCAGCACACATCCCCGCCGGTCCCCGATCCATCCAGGGCATTCCTGGCCCGCAGTGCGCTGGGAATCCAGAGCACACCCTTCTCCGCCATTCTCCTGAGATTATCCTCACCCATATCGTATCCCTGTTCAATGGCATCACAGCCCGCCTGAAGGGCCTCCTCTACCTGCCGCCGGCCATTGGCCACCACTACCGCCTTTTTCCCACCCCTGTTCTGCAGAATGCGGCACAGGTCCTCATAGCTGAGCCGGGGGGACGGCGCTTCCTCGTCTTCAATATTGCCGGAATAACCGATCTTTAGAAAATCACGATCTGCCTGGCTGCCTGCTCCCCAATCCCGGCTGCTCCGGCAGAGACTGCCTGATGTCCGAATGTCAATTATGCCCCCCTGCCCCCTGCCCTCCCGGTAACGTTTCACCAGGCCGGTTGTATCATCGCTGTCAGCCACTCCCAGCACTCCGTGTACATGACAGTAGCTGACATGCTGCTCCAGCATGGCTGCCTTTTCCGCAGGGTCGGCCTCTTCAGCGGATAACCTCACCCTCCTGTCCACGGATGGTGATCGCGACAGGGAGACACTGCAGTCAACCAGCGCCGGGACAATGGTGCAGTGCGAGAAGTCATCGATCCCTCCACCCTCATTGCAGGGGAGGTCTGCTGCAGGGCCAATGGCGGTAATAATACCGTCCTTTACCGCCAGAAAGACCTTCCTGCGCACATCTGCGCCGCTGCCGTCGATAAAACTTCCCGCCACTATTAATCGGGTGCCATCCATAAGTATTCCGTTTCCTTATTTATGCAATCTTGTGTTTTTGATGAGGATGCGGTTGGATTTTATACTAAAATGAAATCAATTTTAATAACAAATAAAGATGACTTTCTTTTTTACCTGGAAGCACATCTTTTGCTATCCTTTTGATATATAAGATTCGGGAAGGTTAAAAAAAAGATATCATAAGCAAAAATGAAAGAGGTTGAAGATGAATCCAGAAAGAATAAAAGAAGCAGCTGCCATCTTTGAAAAGACCGGATTTGTCTGGGTTGCTACTGCTGATGATAAAGGAATCCCTCATATTTCAATCGCCAAAAAACTGACAGTAGAATCTGACAATATGGTGAATTTGACCGAATGGTTCTGTCCGGGCACTGTTAACAATATAGATAAAAATCCGGCTATTTCCATTGTGTCATGGGATAAAAACACCAATACCGGACATCAATTGATCGGTACGGTAATAAACATAAAGGAAGTCGGTATGCAGGACGGTTTTACCGGTGAATCCAAACCTGCAGAGACTCCCCAGGTGGAAAGAGAGTTTGATGTAAAAGTGGAATACATTCTTGAATTTAAAAATGCTCCTCACAGAGATAAAGCAGAATGAAAACACAGCAGATTTTGACGCTTTCCTGGCTCTGCTGTTCCGGATGTGCTCGTTGGCTGCTTACTTCTGAGAAAACAAGTGCCTGGCTGGATCTTTTCGGCCGGGAATACAGAATATCCGTACCGGAATTACCGCTACATTGGATCTCCGGAAAATTAAAATTAAAGAAATGATTTGATAAACAAAAAAGCCTACAGGAGGGAAAAGAATGCCGGAAAATTATAATGAACTGCAAGTGGAACAGTTACGCCATACTTGCGATCCCAACGAATTCAAGTTCGCAAATACCGGAGAAATAGAAGCGCTCGAAAATATCATTGGTCAGGACAGGGCCCTGGGTGCCGTATCCTTTGGCGTTGAAATTAAAAGTCACGGCTATCACATGTTTGCTTTAGGACCAACAGGCACCGGAAAGACAACCACCATCCACAAGTATCTGGTCCAGGATGCCAGAAAGCGCCCGGTCCCGGATGACTGGCTCTATGTCAACAACTTCGAAGATCCTGACAAACCCAGGGCTATCCGCCTGCCGGCAGGTAAGGGCCGGGAGCTGACCGACGATCTGGATAATCTGGTGGAGGAATTGAAAACGGAAGTTCCCGGGGCTTTTGAATCCAAGGAATACAAAGAGGAGCAGCAGAAACTGCAGAACGAATATCAGGAAAAGGGTTCCGAACTATTCCAGAAATTACATGAAAAAGCGCGGGAACGAAATTTCAGGCTGATGCAGTCGCCGCAGGGTCTGATTCTGGCTCCGGTAAGAGAAGGAGAAGCCTTGAGTCCTGATCAGGTAGCGGAACTGAATGAAGACGAACAGAAAAAAATCGAAGAAGACCATCAGGAACTGGAAAAAGAAATGCGGGAAACCATGCACCAGGTTGAACAGATTCAGAAAGAAGGCAAGGAGCGAAGCCGCGAACTGGATCGGAGAGTCATAGGCTTTGCCGTCGATCATCTGATTAATGAGCTGAAAGAAAAATATTCCGATTTCGAGCAGGTGGTCGAATTCCTGACCAATGCCAAGGATAATCTCCTCAAAAACGTCCAGACCTTCAAACAGATTAAACAGATGGAGGAAGCACCGGAACAGAAGAAGATGGCCATGACCATGATTTCCGGCGGTCAGCAGCCCTCTTTCGATGAATACCGGGGTAATCTTTTGGTGGACAACAGCAAAACAGAGGGGGCCCCGGTTATTTATGAAAAAAATCCTATCGGTCCCAACCTTATCGGCCGTATCGAACACCAGGGACAGTTCGGCACTCTGGTCACCAACTTCAGGATGATTAAAAACGGTTCTCTGCAGAGGGCCAACGGCGGCTATCTGATCATTGATGCTTTTGATCTGCTGAGCAAGCCCCTGGCCTGGCAGGTAATGAAACGCTCCCTCAGGAACGAGGAGGTATTCACCGAAAGCATGGGGGAAGTATACGGAATGATGACCACCCGTACCCTGGAACCGGAGCCGATCCCCTTAAACATCAAAGTCGTGCTGATCGGCGATCCGCTGATCTATTATATGCTCTACCATTATGATTTTGATTTTCAGGAGCTTTTCAAGGTCAAAGCTGATTTTGATACCAGAATGGACTGGGAGCAGGAAACACCGCAGAAAATTGCCCAATTTATCAGTATGGTATGCCGGGAAGAGGATCTACGACATTTTGCCCCTGGAGGGGTGGCGAAAGTGGTCGAACATGGTGCCCGCCAGGCCTCCCATCAGCAGAAACTGTCCACCAAATTCGGCGATATCGTGGATCTGGTCCGGCAGGCCAGCTACTGGTCCGGCAAAAACGGCAACGAGTTCGTGGAAGCCGGGGATGTTCAAAAAGCGATTGACCAAAAAATCTATCGTTCAAACCGCATTGAAGAACGCCTCCGGGAAATGATCTCTGAAGGCACCATACTCATTGATACCCGGGGCGAAGCCAATGGCCAGGTCAACGGTCTCTCCGTACTGCCGCTGGGCGATTACATGTTCGGCAAGCCTTCCCGGATCACCGCCCGCACCAGCGTAGGCACCAGCGGCGTGGTAAACATCGACCGGGAAGCCAAACTTTCAGGCCCCATATACAACAAGGGAACCATGATTCTGGCCGGATACCTGGGACAGAAATATGCTACTGAAATGCCCATGGCAATTTCAGCAAGTATCGCCTTTGAACAGCTATATGAGGGGATCGAGGGAGACAGTGCCGCTTCCGCCGAACTCTACGCCCTGCTGTCCAGCCTTTCGGGTTATCCGTTACGCCAGGACCTGGCGGTAACCGGCTCGGTCAACCAGCATGGAGAGATTCAGGCCATCGGGGGAGTTAATGAAAAGATTGAAGGTTTCTTCCGGGTCTGTAAACTGATGGGACTGAATGACAAGCAGGGAGTTATTATTCCCCAAAGTAATATGAAACATCTTATGCTTAACGAAGAAATAATCGAGGCGGTAGAGCAAGGTCAGTTTCACATCTATGCGGTTTCCTCTATCGAGGAAGGGATCGAACTCCTCACCGGAGTCGAGGCCGGGGTATGCCGGGAAGACGGGATCTATCCTGAAAATACCGTAAACCGGGCGGTTCAGGAGAGAATCAATGACCTTGCGGCAAAAGCAAAAGATTTCGGCGGGGGTGGCGGTCAATCCGAAAAAAAGGATAAAGACTGAGAGATTAACATTACGGGGGCAGCAGAATCTTCCTGAGAGGAATTTTCTTATTCGTGTTCCATCAAGAGATGTCTCCAATCGTGGGTTATATGACAACGCCAGCAGTCTTTGATAACGATGGCTTCCTCATCGGGGAAAACCCGCTCATGCGTTTGCAGAATGCGCTTTTTAAATCCGGAGGCCCGATGAGACTGCGGGGCCTTGTGACACCTCCGGCAATCTTTTCTTTCCCTTGAAGGATGCTGGAAACTTTCAATATTCCAACCGGTGATACCGTGGCATTCCCGGCAGTTTTGGCCGAACAGACCTCCGTGGGGATCAAAGTGGCACTGTGAACACAGCAGATCGGGGTGGAGAAGGGTATGGTCCATGGCTGCAATTTGTCCCTTTCTTCCCTGATGTTCGGTATGGCATTGGAGACAATGGCGCCCGGCTTCGTGAAAACGGATTGCCGGACGCAACCTCCGGACGCTGCTGAAAAAATGGCATTGCCTGCAGGCGGAATCGCTGACTCCCTTCCAGGGCTGATGACAGGTTTCGCAGGTTGCGAGCTGACCATGGATTTCCAGCAAAGGCCCCGGCTTGGCCGCTTCTTCAGAATAAAACAGGGCAGTTGCTCCCCCTGCGGCAAGCAGCAGGACGAGCCCTGAGAGTATTTTTTTCATGAGAACCATGGCAATCCGTAGTAGACAACTGTTGCAATATGGCTGCCCATGAGGACGAACAGGAAGAAGACCAGGTGATAATGGAACAGCAGCCATTTTCCGAAGAACCTTTGCGAGACATCATAGACCTGTATGTAATCCTCGACATCTACGATCGCCTCAACGAGCTGCTCCAATTCCCGGCATTTCCGCACGGTCGGAGCATTGGCTCCCTCCCGGGCCAATGCTTCCTCATCAAAGCCCCCCGGGGCAAGATCAGAACGGAAGCAACTCCTCACATCCGAGGCGGAGAGATCCTTGATCCTTTTCCGGAACGACTGCTTCAGATAGGATGATTCCTGCTTGTATTCCCTGAGTGTCCTTCGTATCCGGGTATAGAGATACCACCCTGTGATACCACTCAAAACCACTCCGATCATGACCAGAAAAACCAGGTTGACGATCAGGCTGGTAAAGACTCCTCCGGAATGAGCAACCACCAATATGGGGCCCAGCAAACCGAAGATTATATGTGTGGTTATTGGATTTTCCCGGCCTTTTTTCCCGAGTATCCTTTTTCGAAAGGGATAGACGAGAGTGAGCAGGATGAGCACGGATCCGATAATTCCCAGTCCATGCCTGAAAAATGATCTTCCAAGCCCTGGCTGGGGAAGCAGAAGCATGGCCAGCAGTGAGGCCACGAAGGCCACGCTCAGCCAGGACACAACATTATTATGATCGGCCATATTATCGCCTCCAATCCGGGCAAACCTCAACTTTGCTGAGTCTTTTCATTTTGCATCAGGTTGAGAACTATCTTTTTGGACCGTCTGCTCCGGGCATAGTAGTTGATGATCGCGGCGACGACGAAAATGATCAGGAAGACCATGACAATGAAATGAGTCCAGGACATTCCCAGGATACCGGATCTCTCCTCCTGATATTTGGGGGCGATATTCATGGTTTTCTTGAACCACTGAATATCCTTGTTATTGTCTTCGCCTTGGAAGGTCTCGCCGGCCCATGCCTGCCCTGCATTGTGGCGGGCGCTTCCGATCTGGTCCATAATCAGCAGAGACATCGGGGCACCCCAAGAAAGCCAGACGATCAGGAAGAAAAACAGAAGCAATCTGAACATGCCATGCACCTCGCGAAAATCGTTTCGTGACCGTTCATTGACCTTAAAGAGAGACTGGTTCATTGCAGATAGGCCGATACTGCCTGATAAGTCCGGCTTCCACCTGTTGTCTTTCAAACGGGGTCGAATCAGGCATTTCATAAACTGTTATAAATAAACGGTATACAGAGCCGGTCTGATTGTACCAGCAGTCATGGAGAGGATGGTTCTGGATAAGGCCCGGCTCAGCCATATTGTTCGTTTCACCGAAGTAAATGGGCCGAAACGGTACCGGTGTGACGGTTGGATCATCAACCAGGATTGCATAAATCCCCGCTATATAGGGCGGTTTCCAACTGGTCAGACGTTCCGGTTCGCTGAAAAAATGTTCTCCAAAATAAATGGACATATTTTACCCCCCTTATATATTTCAGTTTAGCAATAAAACCATCAGAGTCAAAGTCTTAGCTGTAAGCGTGCGGCCCGGAAGCGGCCACCATAACAATCTGGAATAACAGACTATAATTATCTGTTTTTATATTCAGTGATTTTAGTGATAGAATAAATAGTGAGGGCTGCCTCTTCTTAATTTTTGATTCCTGTTTGATCATAATAAATAAGGCAAAACCGTTAACCCTTAGTATACATAAAGTTTTTAAGAAGAAGGAGGATGTCAATGCGATTCAGGAGGATTTTCTGTCTATTTACCGCGGTACTGGCTTTTGCCGTACTGCCCAGTACACCGGCCCTGGCCGACTCGGTCAGCAGTGAGACCAAGTCCTGCATAGTCTGCCATCGCTCAGTCACTCCGGGTATCGTGGCGGACTGGGAAGCCAGCCGGCACTCCAGGGTAACACCAGCCGAGGGCATGGAAAAATCGAAGATGGAGCGCCGCATCTCAGTTTCCGAGGTCGACGATGCACTTTCCGACTACGTGGTGGGCTGTGCCGAGTGCCACACCATCAACGCCGATGCCCACTCCGATTCCTTCGAACACCAGGGCTTCCAAGTTCATTCCGTGGTCACGCCCCAGGACTGCGGGACCTGTCATCCTGTGGAAGTGTCTGAATACAGTAAGAACATTATGTCTCAGGCCCACGCCAACCTGAACGGCAACCCGGTCTATCACGACCTGGTCAACACGAGTATCGGCACTCAGAAGTTTTCCGAAGGGAAACTATCTTTGGAGGATCCCAACGAGCTGACCTCCACGGATGCCTGCAACTACTGTCATGGCACAGAGGTCGAGTTTCAAGGGCTCGAAGAACGTCAGACCTCCATGGGAGAGATGAAGCTCCCAAAATACAAGGGATGGCCGAACCAGGGTGTCGGCCGGGTCAATCCGGACGGTACCAAGGGCAGTTGCTCCTCCTGCCATTCCCGGCACGAATTCAGTATCGCCATGGCCCGCAAGCCCTATACCTGCAAAGAGTGCCATAAGGGGCCGGATGTGCCGGCCTACAAGGTCTACATGGTCAGCAAACACGGCAATATCTTCAGTTCGGAGAAGGATAAATGGGACTTCAACGCTGTTCCCTGGACCGTCGGTGAGGATTTCACCGCCCCGACCTGCGCCGAATGCCACGCCTCACTGGTGGTAACGCCGGATGGCGAAGTGCTTGCCGAGCGGACTCACCAGTTCAACGACCGCTTGAAGTGGCGTATTTTCGGAGTGCCCTACGCACAGCCCCACCCCATCGATCCGGATACCACCAAGATCAAGAACCGGAACGATCTGCCACTGTCGTCCACTCTGAGCGGGGAGCCCGCCAGCGAGTATCTGATCGATGAGAATGAGCAGGAGATACGGCAAAAGACCATGAAGAAGGTCTGCTCCGGCTGCCACAGTGATACATGGATAAGAGGCCATTTCGAACGTTTCGAAAACACGGTACGGGTGACCAACGAGAAGACCCTCACCGCCACCAATATCCTTCTCGAGGCCTATGACAAGGGGTTGGCAGACAACGACAATCTGTTCGACGAGGCCATCGAGAAAAAATGGGTCGAATCCTGGCTCTTCTTCAGCAATTCCATCCGTTTTAGCTCCGCCATGGCCGGGGCGGACTACGGCGTCTTCGCCAACGGACGCTGGTGGTTGAACAAGAATATCGCCGAGATGGAGGATTACCTCGACTTCCTCAAAGCCACGCATGAAGAGCATGAAGAGCATGAAGAGGAAGACGAAGAGAAGGATTGATCCTTATCGATCGGAAAAATTAAACCGGAGGACCCAGGGAAATTTTTTGAGCAAGATTTTCCTATATAGTCTTTAGCTGGCCAGCGTTGGGGCCGATGCATCAAGGAATCAAGGGGAGGAGATGTACCGACGCACCTCTCTCCTCTCCTATGCTGAAGGAGGTTGATATGATCACACGCAGTATGAATCACTGGATCGCACTTGCCCTGATTGCCATCCTGCTGGGAGGGACCCATGCAGCAGTTGCACAGACTGGTGAACAGCAGGAACAAAAATCACTTTACGATCGATTGGGTGGATTAGCACCGATCTCGGTCGTGGTCAGCGACTTCATAGACGTCCTCGTGCCTGACCCCGTCCTTAATGAGAATCCCGCCATCGATGCTGCAAGGAAGAGGGTGCCGCCGCCGTATTTGAAGTATCACGTCACCGCCATGGTGTGCCAGGTTACCGGCGGACCATGTCAGTACCACGGACGTGGGATGAAGGAGGCTCACGCCCACCTGAATATCACGGAGAAGGAGTGGGAGCGAATGGTCACCCTTTTCAAACAGGTACTTGAAAAGCACGAGGTGCCTGATAGGGAGACCGAGGAACTCCTGGAGATCATTGGTTCAACAAAGGCTGAAATTGTATCCGCGAATAACAACTGAGCTGGTTGTACCAGCAAAATATATGTTTTTTTGTCTGTAGACTATGCGGATAATACATGGAACCGTTGTTCAACTGCCGCTGCCGATCAGGGGTAATTCCCGATCAATGCCGAAGTAGACTACATGCCTTGTCTCCATAGCCATGGTGTCTTTTACTTCCCGGCATCTCCGACAGAGCCGGTTTACCAGTTCATCGTTTTCTTCTTCGGCTGTCATGGTCAGGTAAAACCGTTTGCCCTTATAACCTTGCCCTTCTTCGATAAAAAGAAACGAGGCCCGGGGATTATCCTTCAGATTGGCGTGGGTTTTCTTATCACCCATTATAAAGACCATTTTCCCGTCTTCCGTGATATGGGGCCGGGAAAAGACGGCAGTATTGACCTGGCCCTCGGCATTGGCGGTGGCAAGCACTCCGGTCCCGAAATTATCGTTAAAATATTTTTCCAGTTCCATGATTAATCCCCTTGTTGTCTTGATTACCGGTTAGTCGGATTTATAGATGAAAATAATTATTTATACTATTTATATTACCGAAGGGGGCCGGGTTATTTCAAGTTTTTTACATAAGAGGCATACCTTTTATCTTTTTTATTAATATGACTCAGTCATCAGGATTTCCGGAATCTCAATCTGGTGTCCATTTTTTTCAATCTACTCCAGTAATAAAAAGCTTGTCAGCTGCTGGAGCAACAAGTGCCTACCCAAAGTACAGTAGAAGAAATTTTTTGTATTTAATATTTGCATAATTATGCAACTCATTTATTATAGGAATTAACTGCAGGGTCAGAAAACCTGCTCACTGAAGTTAAGACTGAAAATTACGCCCTGGCAACATTCTCCCGTGGCGTGAAGATGCTTCATTTAATTAAGGTGACCCTCTATGCCCTCCATAGAAGACCGGAAAGATATTTTTGATATTCATGCCAATTTCTGCAGCATCTTTTCCTCACCCCTAAGACTCCGGATTCTCTGGTTTCTGGGGGAAGAAGAAAAAACCGTTACAGAACTGGCCCGGGAATTAGAGGTAGCTGTGCCCAACATCTCCCAGCATCTACGGATTATGAGGGATCAGGGTGCGGTAGATACAAGACGGGAAGGACGGACAGTCTATTATAAACTGGCCAACAGTAAATTCCTTCAGGGAGTCCGGCTTATCAGGGAAGGACTGAAGGAGGAACTGAATAAAAAAATATCCATAGGCACGGCTGAAAACCATCGGGCAGTTAAAGAACAATTCTAAAGGTGTTCCGGAATGACTGAAAAACATACCTCCTATATACTCTTACCCCTTATCATTATATCCTACGCCCTATCCATTTTCATTGCCGCCTCTCCCTGCTCAGCGGCTGAGGAAACAGATATCCCGGCAAGCACTTCTGATCACAGCAAGTTCAAGGCCCTTAAAAAGGATTTCAAAAGCGGCCGGGAAGTAACCAAAGCCTGTCTTACCTGCCATAACGAAGCCTCCGCCCAGGTTCATGAAACTATTCACTGGAGCTGGCAGTGGGGGGAAGATCTGGGCAAGAAAGGTGCCCAGAACAACTTCTGAATAAGCATAAAGTCTAACTGGTGCAGGTGCACCAGCTGCCATCCGGGATACGGCTGGAAGGACAACTCCTTTGATTTCAGCTCTGAAGAGAAAGTGGACTGCCTGGTCTGCCATGACACCACCGGGACCTATAAAAAATTCCCCACTGACTGCGGCCAGCCGGTCTATGAAGATAAAAAGTTCGGCAGCAAACTCTTCAAGGCGGTAGACCTCTCCCATGTCGCCAGGCGTGTAGGGCTGCCGGACAGGGAGAACTGCGGAACCTGCCATTTTTACGGCGGCGGGGGTGACGGAGTCAAACACGGAGATCTGGATTCATCGCTTTTCCGGCCCTCTAAATCTGTCGACGTTCACATGGCCGAGGAGGGACTCAACTTCGAGTGCACCAGATGCCACAGCACCAGCAAGCATAAGATCTCAGGGCGCCGTTATACAGAAGCAGCTCCGGGCAAGCCTGAACTCGCTCTTCCCAAGGATGACGGTAACAGGCTGAAGTGTGAATCCTGTCACAGTACCAGGCCGCACAGTAAGACCACGAAACTGAACGACCATACCGATAAAGTGGCCTGCCAAACCTGCCACATCCCTGCTTTTGCCAGGGAGCATTCCACCAAGATGCGCTGGGACTGGTCCCGGGCCGGCCAATTCAAAGAGGACGGCAGTTATCTGGTAAAAAAGGATGAGGCCGGCAACCTCATCTACCACAGCAAAAAAGGAAAAATGGAATGGGAGAAAAACGTAATCCCTGAGTACTCCTGGTATAATGGTAAAATGGCTTACATAAGGACAGGCGAAAAGATCGATCCCGGTCACACCGTACCCCTGAACCGTCCTCTGGGCAGTCCGGACGACAATGCCTCCCGGATATTTCCGTTTAAAATCCACTTGGGGAAGCAGCCCTATGATCCGGTCAACAGGACCATAATAATCCCCAAGGTATTCGGACCCGAGGGAAGCGGGGCTTACTGGAAGGATTTTGACTGGCAGGAATCCGCGGCTGCAGGAATGGCGGCTACAGGGCTCGATTTCAGCGGGGAGGTTGATTTTGCCCGCACCGCAACCTACTGGCCCATAAATCATATGATTCCTCCGGCAGAAAAAGCCCTGGAATGCAGGGACTGCCATAAAAGAAACGGCCGCCTGGCCGGACTGAACTCCTTCTATATGCCGGGACGCGACTCTTCAGCTCAACTGGACAGGCTGGGCTGGCTGGCGGTGGCCTCTGCCCTGGTGCTTGTCTTTCTGCACGGCTTTTTGAGGATATTAACCAGAAAGAAAAAACGATAAATCATTCCGCCAAGGGTACGTTTAACCATGCAAGAAAAAATATATCTCTATACCAGATTTGAACGCTTCTGGCACTGGACCCAGGCCCTGCTGATTATTGTGCTCATCACCACCGGCTTGGAAGTCCATGGGACCTTTGAATGGCTGGGGTTCGGCAAAGCCGTTTCCCTGCATAACATAATGGCCTGGGCCCTGTTGGGATTGACTGCCTTTGCCATATTCTGGCACTTTACCACCGGAGAGTGGAAACAGTACACTCCCACCATGGTCAAGATAGGAGACGTAGTAAACTATTACCTGAGGGGCATTTTCCAAGGCGAAAAACATCCGGTAAAAAAGAAACCGCAACGCAAGCTCAATCCGCTGCAGAGAATAACCTATCTTTTCTTAAAAATAGTCCTTTTCCCCCTGCAGGTGATAACAGGAATGGCTTACCTGTATTACAATCACCTGCCCGGCGAAGGCCTGCCGCTTGCCCCTGTTGCCCTTGTCCATACCGCCGGGGCTTTCGCCTTTCTGGTCTTTCTGGTTATCCATGTATATCTGGCCACAACCGGAGAAACACCGACCTCCCACTTCAAGGCCATGTTCAGCGGCTGGGAACTAACTGAAACGGAAAAGACGCGGTCTTAATTATTGTTGACCTCCTGAATCCGCCCGGATTAACTGAAATGAAAGGGAAAGAAAAATGAAAAAACTTCGGATTTGCTGGCAGCGTCTCAGGGATGAACAGGGTAAAACCTGTGACCGTTGCGGCACAACTGAGGAAGCGGTGGAAACCTCGATCCGGAAACTGAAGCGTGCCCTAAAAGAACTGGAGATAGATGTCATTCTGGAGAAGAAGACTCTTGAGCCCTCCACTTTCTTTAACGACCCCCTTCAGTCAAATCGTATCTGGATTGCCGGAAGACCTCTCGAAGAGTGGCTCTCCGCCACGACCGGCAAGAGCCGCTGTTGTTCCACATGCGGAGATTCAGAATGCAGGACTGTAACGGTGGACGGGAAAACCTACGAAGCCGTCCCCGCCGAGCTGATCATCAAGGCGGGACTCCTGGCGGCTGCCCGGTTGCTTCACAGCGAGTAATGCCGCCCATAACCGGCGAGTGTGTAACCAGTCCGCGTTAATTGGCCTTGTCAGGTTGCCGCACGCAGCTCGGCCAAGGCAGATTTAATGACGCGAATCGCGGAACGCAGCAAGAGCCACACCAGACAGAGTGCGACCACGATGTCCGGCCAACCCGTGCCTGTCAGCCAAACCGCACCAGCCGCCACGAAAACCGAAAGATTGGATGCAATGTCGTTTCGTGAGCACTCCCACACCGAACTCATATTTATATCTTCGTGGCGATGCCGCCAAAGCAAGAAAAGGCACAGTGAATTTGCGGCAAGTCCGAGAAGACTGAATGCGCCCATAACCTCGAAGACAGGGACACTTGGAACGAAAATCCTGTAGGCAATTTGGGCAATCACGGCACAAGCTGCTAAGAAAATTAAGCCGCCCTTAAACAGAGCAACCTTAGCCTTTACGGCGGCACCCCTGGATACCGCGTACAGGCTAAGTCCATATGTCAAGGCATCCCCAAGGTTATCAAGGCTGTCGGCGAGCAACGCTGTAGACTTTCCATATAGCGCGGCCGCCGCAATAGCCAGGAACATTACGGCATTAACGCCAAGCACAATTCTCAGTGTTCCTCGCTGCCTCACACGAAGGGCATCTATAGCGCAACTGTCATTACAGCAATCACTCATTCCGTAAACCTCATGGGCAACCTGACGATTCTGTAGAAAAACCCTGCCTATGGAACCTCTTTCAATCCTGCAGGCTGTTTTTTTTTTGACAGGCCCTCTTTATTTCTTATTATTTTTTGGGTCCGACGAGCAATTTCTAAAGCCCGTTCTCACAGCAAAAGATCTCAGCTACCTTGAGTGCCATCAATTAATATTTTTGGAAATCCGGATAGATCCCATTTTTTTCTGGAAATCGGGTTTTGTTCACAGTATTGGGCAATCTTGCGGCTGGAGGTGATTCCCCGGGAATTGGAAAACATCACGGGAATGAACCGGCCCTGCTCATAAGAATAGGTTTTGTATTTCGCCAAAATGCAATTCCTTGTGCTTTAATTCCCCGGTCTTACTCCTTTAGTTTCCCGAAACTTACTATAACATCCCGTATTTTTGAAGGGTTTTTAACTTTTCCTACAGCCTCAACACATTGCTCACCGGAGAGGGCCGCTTTTTGGCCCGAATCCGAGGAAGCAAAATGTTATGCCCGGATATCTTTTCATTATTAGCTACGAGGCCAATACATTATGATCCCAACTCCAACCAAAGCAACAAAACCACCAAGGATATCGAACTTATCCGGCGCAATCTTATCAACTTTCCACCCCCACAGGATGGAAAGGACAATAAACACACCTCCGTATGCAGCATAAACACGACCGAAATTGGCCGGTTGTAATGTAGGAATTACACCGTAAATAACGAGAATGATTGCTCCGATGAAAGCGACCCACAAAGATTTGCCTTCACGCAACCAAAGCCAAACAAGATAACCACCGCTGATTTCGCACAATCCGGCAAGTATAAAATAAAAAAAACCGATTTGGTTGTCGCTACTGCATCCATCAGATTATATTCTCTGGCATAACGGCTGGGCTTCAGCGGGCGGGTGCGAAGCAACCGCTCCGCTGCAAGCCGTTGCGTACGCCCATAGTTCCATAATTAGACCTGACCTTTTCCCTCAGCTTCCCTCAGCTATTCGTCCAAGAACCGCCGGGCTTCACGTACTTCAACCCGCTCCGAGTCGCCCGCGAACTCCAGCAACTGACCGTAATATTTCCGGGCGACGGCTTTATTGTCGGCCGCATTCGCAGCACGGGCAGCACCCAGCAGGGAGTTGAAGCGTCCCGGCCAGATGTCATCCGAACGCCGATACGCTTCCAGTGCCTCAACCGGGCGGTCCATATCCATCAGCAGGTCACCCAGTGCCTCATAGGGCGGCAGGAGTGCACCAGGACTGACCGGGGGCTTTTCAACTGTGCTCTCTAACTCGGCGGCCGACCGTATCAGCCGAACGGCTTTTTTAGCATCGCCTTCTCCTGTGTGGGCAATCCAGCCCGCCAGGATCCGGCGATCCACCTCAATGTAGGTGGCGTCAAGCTCCTCCCGGTCAGCTTTTGCTTCCTTCCGAAGGTGTTCGAGCTGTTGCTCAGCCTCTCGGGCGAGTTCGAGGTTGCCTTTATGAACGCCGCCAAGCCCACGCGCGAACCAGGTCAAGCCCAACGGCCAGGACGAGGTCTCCCAGGGCAGATAATCCGGCGTTCCCGGCTGCAGGGCGATGGCATCGTCCCACCGACGTCGCTCGACGGCCAAACGGGCGGGCATAGCTGCGAGATGAAAGGTACTAATAGACGACGGCTGGTGTCTGTCCTTGTCCATGGCCTCCTCGAAGACTGCCAGCGCCTTATCGTCTTCCCCCTGTTGGAGGTAAGCGTAAAGCAGATAATCGATGGCGTGGACGTAGTGGTGCGACACGGCGCCGTTAACCGGGTACTTGAGGGCCGCATCCGCGGAGCGTTTATTCCAATCGATTATCTCCGGCCAATCACCTAAGCGGACATAGATGTGCGTCGGCATGTGCAAGGCGTGTGGGACCTGCGGGGCAATCTTTCCATATTCTTGTACAATATCCAGGGCGTTTTCAGCACGCCCATCGGCGTCGGTTGCATGGATGGTGTAGTGAATGGCACCGGGATGGGTTGGCTCCTTTTCCCAGACCTTGCGCAAAATCTCCTCGGCTTCGTCGTGGAGCGGACCGCGGTCCTCGGCCACCTGCGCCAGTGCCAACCTTGAAAGTGCATACAGTGCTGCTGTATCCAGATCATCGGGGTTCGCTTTGTAAGCCGCAGCCATGCCTTCAGCCCAGCGATTGATCCGGTCCCAGTATCCGGCGGTTTCCGGCTCCCGGAAAAAAGCCGCGGTGGCTTTTACCAACAGTTGTTCCCGCTCGGTGGCTGACTCCAATTCCATAGCCTCTTGAATTTCTCGCCAGCCCCGTTCGAGCACCTCTTTGTCTGGTCGTGTCGACCAAAGCGGCTGAAACAGCGTGGTGGCGATTCCCCAATGCGCCATGCCGCATTCGGGATCGGCCTTCGCGATTGCCTCAAACTCCGAACGGGCCTGTTCGTACATCATGTGATGCATCCGGCCCAGAGCGCGATCAAAATCCTTGTTTACGGTCTGATCGCAGGACACCCTGAAATCCACGGTACCGATTTCTGCATCTGCAGACACGGCATGGTCGTCATGCATGTGTTCGGTTAGACCGGCATGGCTGATCGATACTGCTGCAGAAAACAGGAAAACGAAAATAAGCCTGATCAAGTAATCATTGGTCATCGCATTGTCCTCCGTACCATGAAGTGGTCATCTTTCTGTCGCCTAAACGACTAAATAACCTGCAAATATTTTAGTGGGAAGTTTTCCGCACTGAAATATTTGTCAGGTTGATTTGCTTGTTAGCTACTATGAGTATTGAGTCAGGCCTTCTTAACTATACTGATTACATATAACAAAATAACAGCGCCAATAGTGGCCATAATTATAGAGCCTAATAACCCACCTGTTGTTATGCCGAGCAAACCGAATACAAAGCCACCCAATACCTGTTCATCAGGATTCAACTTGAGGTGGTAGAGTAATTGTGGACACCTTCTTAAAAATTAATTTTATTGTAGTAAGGAGGTGTTGTCTACCACGAAAAAAAAGAGATGAACAGGTAATTTAAGGAATAAGCTGTAAAGTTGGTAACTGAACAGGGTTATCACAGGTGATCAATTTTGGATTGTCACAGCGAAACACCGGGCCAGGTGTTCACCTGACTCAAACGGCCGTGGCATGATATCGATCTTCCCAAAATGCACCTTTCTGCCCTTGCGACGGTGGTAATCTTGCGCCATCCGTCCGGCAACAAGTTGCATAGACCAAGGGATCGCCTCATGATCCTCACCTCCATATACCAAGAGGTGTATGTGGTTGGAGATAACCACGCAATTTAAGATTCCGAGATGATACCGCTTTTTGTCCTCATGGAGCCGGCGGGTCCACCTTTGCCGATCCTGAGCATACCTGAGCAAAAATTCTTTCTTGTGGCATCGGTGCGTGATGTGCCAAGCATATCCTGGAATAAAATACCTATTTGCCCTTGGCAAAATCCTTCTTTTCCTCCTTAGACCTCAAATTTTTATCCCAAAATGGCCACTCTAAGGCAATAAAACACCTTCATATAGAGTAAAATTCTATAAAAATCAATTTATTATCTCGGTCCGACCCCATTGAATTGATCAAGCGCTCTGTCAGTCCGGCGCCTCATGACACTTGGTGCAGCTTTGATCGCTCCAGCCGGTGTGCTTTACAGGGTATGGCAAATCGCTTTTAGGGCCATGACAGTCATGGCATCCCTCCATCCCGGCCACCGGATGCGGCAGCGCCATAGCGGCTTTCACCACCGGGCTTTCGCGATATTCCAGCAGTTCGGGCGACTGGCGGAAGGCAAAGAAAGCGCTAATTACCAGGACCAGGAGCCCGACCACCAGCGCCAGATGGGTCGAATAATATTCTCTCACGGCCATGACCTCCAGCAAAAGCCGGTAAAGGTGCTAAACAAAATTAAAACTCTCCGAATTAATATTTTCCGGCGGCAGACCCAGCCGGTCCGCCACTTTCCGCATAAATTTTTGCATGGGCACGGGGCCGCAAATGAAATACTCCAGCCTCATTCTGTTCTCGGGCAGGTATCGGGCCATCAGTTCGGCGCTAATCACGCCTTTTTCCCCCTGCCACTCGGGCGAGGGGTTGTCGAGGACATGGATAACCCTGAGGTTAAGGCGTTGCTTCAAGGCCTCCAGATCTTCCCGGAAGGTGGTATTGTCCCAGTTCTTGCTGCCGTAGAACAAAACCACCGGCCGTTGATCATGTCGGTCGGCCATGGCGCGCAGCATGCTCATGATCGGCGATATCCCCACCCCGCCGGCGATGAAACAGAAACCCGGGGCATCACTTTCTTCCATGATAAATGAGCCATAGGGGCCATCCAGGTAGGCCCGGGTGCCGGGAGCGGTTTGGCCGATTCGGGAGGTGAAGTCTCCCAGTTCCTTGATGGTCATCTCCACCCACCCTCGCTCCATGGCACTGGAGGAAAAGGAAAAGGGATGTTCGCGGATGGCAAAAGGTGATTTGCCCAGGGTCAGCCAGGCAAACTGGCCGGACTTGAACTCCATCCCGTCATGCCCCTCGGGGCGCAGGCGCAGGGTCCAGGAGCGCCCTGGCTCCGGCCGCACTTCATCCACGATGTACGGCCGCTGCCAGGACATAAATGATTTAAAAACCCGAACATAAACCAGCGCCAACACCCAGGCGGCAACCATCACCAACCAGAGGCCCAGTTTGACGGGGGTTTCGGTGTAAAACCCCACTCCCACCACATGGGCCACGCTCAGCCCCACCGCGGCCAGGGAGACATTACCGTGGATAAGGCGCCAGAGTTCGTAGTTCAAGCCCAAAGGCTGGCGATAAAGGGAAGAGATAATGACCACCACAAAGGCGAGCAAGCCGATCACCCCCACCACCATCCACCAGGGCGCGGAAGCCGGATGCAACAGCAGCAGCAGCTCGGGGCTGGCAACCAGCAGCACCACAACATGGAGAAGGATGAAACCGAAGGCGATCAGGGAGATATGGCGATGAAAATGATAGACTACGTCGATCCCATAGGGAGCGGTGAGGTTCTTGAATCGACCCGTGATAAAGAACTGCAGGCCCATCATCGACAACCCGGCAAAGCCGATGGCTACCCCAAACTCCCGCCAGAAGCCGCGCCCCGGCGGAGGTTCGACCAGCATGGCCAGCACCGGGGCCACGGCGACGATTAAGTAAAGCCCGATCCAGAAAGTGCTCCGCAAATACCGCATGTACATTTTCACAGCCTTTGACACTGACTTTGGCAGATTGCTATCACTGCAAGATGTGGGTAACCCTGACCATTTGCAAGCGTTGCTTTCGCATTACCGACAACACGACCTGCTACCAGTATGCGATAATTTCCCGACGACGTCCAGCGGGTTGTTTTTTGCTCCGGCGAAATGGAGAGTGTGCAATCGGAAATCGGGGGACACCATACCTGTTTATTAACTTTTATCCCGGTTCCGTTAAATAAATATACATGCCAAGAATTACCGGAATCGTAGCTCCAGGGTATCCGCATCACATCACCCAGCGAGGAAATCGTCGTCAGACGGCTTTTTTTCAAATAAAGAAAAAGACAGCCTGAACCTTGCCATCGGTGAAGCTCACCGGCGCTATACGCGGATGATCAATTTCCGTGAAGGCTGGCGTGGTCACTTGTGGCAAGGGCGTTTTGCATTATATGTAATGGCTGAAAAATATCTGCTGGCCTGTGTCTGATATAATGACCGGCTTATAAATGTCAAACCTCCAGCCCCCTGTGTTCTCCGTGGTTTCTTGATCGACTTAAAAGGCTTTTAGACCGGCCTTTGAAGCCCAAAAAACCAGGACGAAAACCCAAATAGTCAAGTAGACCGGTTTCTCCAAGCAGCCCAATGAAAGATCTCAGACTACGACCCGCCGCACGCGGCTACTACGTATCATGAGATTACTTTAATGTGCTGACTTGTTGACCCCGGCCCCTCTCAGAACCGTGCTTGCGCTATTTACGCACACGGCTCCTCACATGGTCAATTCACGGTGACCCGAACATACTGACCCTGATTCGTGGGTTCGGAAGAGGAAATCGCTTCAGCATTCCATTGAACTTTTCCCAATTGATGCAGTTCCTTTTCCCTCTACGGTTCAGCCACTTGAACAGCAGCCTCTTTACCGCCTCGAAATATCTTGCGATTTCGCGCAGGTTATCGGTTACACCGTAGTAGTTATAGTGACCTCTCAATTTGGCCTTTACAGTTGCCCAAAGTTCCCTGGTCTTTAGAATTCTGGCTTTCTTCAGCCATTCCTTAAAGATTTTACCTTGGCGACAAACTTCTTATTCCTTTGATTTTTGAAGGGTTCCGCTTTCATCCCCCCGGATATTCATTGATAGAATAATTGACAGGGCCGGCAGGTTGCTGCAGCCTATTTGCTTCCGCACCCCTGGAGAGAAGTCCGCGTTTCGGGGTAGCAGTTCAACAGGTTACGGCTGGAGACGGCTATAAATATGATGATGACGGGTTGCAGCGCTAAAATGGCCGTTATTGGCAGGAAAACTGGTAACCAGATCCAAAAAATTCCTTGACGGAAAACATAAAAAAAATTCGGCTCCCGGAAGAAAAAATAGTATGGTGTCCTCAAAGTTATTCTCGTATACATCTAAGATTCAGGATCATTATGGCAAAAGGAAAAATACAAAAAATTTTCTCGGAACTCCGTGGACATTCCCCGTTTACCATCTTCGGCGCCTTGACCGGCATAGCCTTTATGCTCCTTTTTCGGGATATCGATACTGCTGATGCCCGTCTCCTCTTTCAAATATTTCACCCTCTTCATGTCGTACTCAGCGCAATGGTCACCGCTTCGCTCTTCCAGCTTCACCGGAAGGCCGGGAGTTTTTTTCTGGTTCTGATTATCGGTTATGTGGGAGCAATCGGCATAACCACGCTGAGCGACAGCATCCTCCCTTTTTTCGGGGAGTCGATCCTCGGGGTGGCCGTCCCCACCCACGCAATTGTCCATCAGCACGATCATGAACATCAGGCCGCTTCAGGGGACCATGAGGAAGAAGCCTTTTCGCAGGCTGAAAAAAAACATGAACACGGCCGGGCGGAAGGCAGTGCCGCTGAACACACGGAAAAAGAGGGGCATGGATCGGTCCACGGCGATGAACAACACGGTTTTCCGGATCTGCATCTGGGCTTTATCGAGGAGTGGTGGCTGGTGACTCCAGCCGCTATACTGGGAGTGCTTCTTGCCTATTTCCGGCCGTACACCAAGCTGCCGCACGCCGGCCATGTCCTGCTCAGCACTTGGGCATCCTCCAGCCACGTACTGATGAATACCCAGGCCGACTTAAGCATATCCCTGCTGGCGGGAATGCTGGTAGTTCTCTTTCTGGCTGTCTGGCTTCCCTGCTGCGTCAGCGATATTATTTTTCCTCTGCTCTTTGTCAAGGAAGACGGCACTGCCCATCTCGGCAAACATCATTGCATCCTCTGCAATGAGGAAAAGAAAGACAAACCGGATTGACGACGCCATGCGCGTCAGTTCAATCTGAACCAGTACTACAATGTCTTTTCCTGATCTGATTCATCATAAACCAGTAAATGAACATGCTCAAAGTTTTTTATAACGGGCTGGTCAGGGGCGGCGCGCTTTTTGCCGTCCCCTGCACCAGTGAGGTTAGATCATCCTAACAACTTAGAAATTAATAATGCGATTAATATAGTGACTGCAATCTGGAAGAATAACCCTATAAACTCAACCCAAGAAACACCTTCAGGTTCTTCGTTGTCAGTAGATTCCATTGCGGCATTCTCTAATTTTATCCTCAATTGTTTAAATCTATCCACAGCACCTTTTTCAAGGGCGGCTCTTTCGCTCCAACTATAGCAGGTACGTAACAAAATAATGGTCAATACAATTTTTAATTCTACAGCACCATCCCATGCGTAAAGGGCACTCAATCCGATTACAGGAATTAATATTTCGTAAAATTTCTGAAATTTTCGGTAAGACTTTTCGCTTTTCATAATTTATCTAAATCCATATAACGCTGGCTGTTGAGCCGCGAGCCCGCACACGTTGAAAACATTCATATTTTTAATAGAGC
>JBKHJR010000078.1:0-10773 GCA_046537975.1 Desulfurivibrionaceae bacterium | reverse complement strand
TGGAAGAGGCCAGAAAGCTGGGCTATAAAATGAACGTGGGTACCGAGGCGGAATTTTTTCTCTTCCAGAAAGATGAGGAAGGCCGGGCCACTACCAGGACCAATGATACTGCCGGCTACTTTACCCTTGATCCGGAAGATGAAGCCACTGATTGCCGCCGGGAGATTATCGAGACCCTGGAGTCCATGGGCTTTGAGGTGGAGGCCTCTCATCACGAGGTTGCCGAGGGCCAGCATGAAGTCAATTTCAAGTATGCCGATGCCCTGGAATGTGCCGACAATACTGTAACCTTCAAATGGGTGGTAAAGGCTATCGCCAATAAGTATAATTTCCATGCCACCTTCATGCCCAAGCCTGTTTACGGGGTTAATGGTTCCGGGATGCACACCAACCAGTCTCTCTTTACTCTGGAGGGCAAAAACGCCTTTTATGATGAAAACGATAAAAGACAGCTCTCCAGAACTGCCTATCAATACATTGCCGGTGTTCTGAAAAACGCCAAGAGTTTTACAGCAGTGACCAATCCCACGGTAAACTCTTACAAACGGCTGGTTGCCGGCTATGAAGCCCCGGTTTATATAGCCTGGTCCGCTTCCAACCGCAGTGCCCTGGTGCGGATCCCGGCCTCCAGGGGAATGAGTACCAGGGTGGAAATCCGCAGTCCGGACCCGGCCTGCAATCCCTACCTGGCCATTGCCATGATGCTTAATGCCGGGCTGGACGGTATAAAGGGCCAGATGACCCCTCCCGGCTCCGTGGATGAGGATATCTTCGAAATGACTCCGGCAGAAAGAGAGGCGGCGGGTATTGAAAGTCTGCCTCCCGATCTGTATGAGGCCATAGAAGAGTTCAAGGCCAATCCTATCTCCAGAGAAACCTGCGGGGAGCATATATTTGAGAAATACTGCACCAATAAAGAGCTGGAATGGGATTCGTTCCGTACTGCGGTTACCTGCTGGGAGGTGGATCGTTATCTCTCCTTATAACCGGTGGAATCCGGAGCATATCAAGCTATAGTTGTTCGTATTCGTATCTTATCTTTTCTTGTCTCCGGGAAAAGCAGGGGCCGCTGTCATCAGTGGCCCCTTTTTATTCTGCCGGGTCTCCCCGGCGGAATTTATACTTAATTTTATTACAAAATTGTATTAAGATGAATTCATCTGCTTATGAAAAGCTATCAGCCTATTTTTTAACCCTGAATTCTGACCATAATGACTACAGAACAACAGCTTGCAGATTTAACCTGCTTGTACGAAATCACCAAGGCTCTTGCCTCTTCCCTGAATTTGAGTGAAAGTCTGGCTACTTCCATGGATATCCTGTCCCGTTTCAAGGAAATGAACAACTGCACGGTAACCATCGTCAACCCGGTAACGGGGCAGTTGGAAATCGAAGTTGCCGAGGGAATGACTGATGAAGCCCAGAAAAGGGGGAAGTATAAAGTTGGAGAAGGAGTTACCGGCAGGGTTGTGGCCACAGGAGAGCCTCTGGTGGTCCCCCGGGTAAGCGAGGAACCCCTCTTTCTGGACAGGACCCGGTCACGTTCCGAGTTGGACAAGAAATCTCTTTCCTTCATCTGTGTCCCGGTTAAACACGGTTATGATACTATCGGGGCTCTGAGTGTGGACCGGGAATACAGGGAAGGAATGGATCTTGATAACGATCTCCAGTTTCTTACCGTAGTCAGCGGACTTGTGGCCCAAACCGTGATTAAGGTCCAGGAGATAAATGAGGAGCGAAATCAGCTCCTTCGTGAAAATACCCAATTGCGCAGGGAACTGACCGGTAAGTATCAGTTCGAGAACATAATAAGTAACAGCAGCCGGATGCAGGAAGTTTTTGAAATGATGCACCGGGTGGCGGACAGCACCGCTACCGTCCTTCTCCGGGGGGAGTCCGGAACCGGTAAGACCCTGGTGGCCAAAGCCCTGCATTACAATAGCAAGAGAGCGACCAAGCCTTTTGTGGCAGTCAACTGTGCCGCCCTGCCGGAGACCCTGCTGGAGAGCGAATTGTTCGGTCACGAAAAAGGGGCTTTTACCGGTGCCAGTGACAGGAAGCACGGCCGTTTTGAACAGGCGGAAGAGGGAAGCCTGTTTCTGGATGAAATAGGGGATCTGTCCCCCAGCGTCCAGATAAAGCTGCTTAACGTCGTACAGGAACGGGAATTTCAGCGTCTGGGCGGGGTCGAGCCCATAAAGTGCAACGTCCGTCTGATTGCGGCAACCAATAAGGACCTGGAGGAGGCGGTGGCTGCCGGAACCTTCCGTGAGGATCTTTACTACCGGTTAAACGTTTTCCCCATCTATCTGCCTTCCCTGCGGGACAGACGCACCGATATCCTGCTCTTGGCCGAATATTTTCTCCAGAAATATTGCCGGGAGAATGGCAAGAATATCAAGAGAATAACCACCCCGGCTATTGATATGCTCATGCAGTACCACTGGCCCGGCAATGTCAGGGAACTGGAAAACTGCATGGAACGGGCTGTCCTGATGTGCGATGAGGAGGCCATAAAGAGCTATCATCTGCCCCCCACCCTTCAGACTCCTGATGTCCAGGATGATCAGTCCCTGACCTTTGCGGCCCAGGTCGAGCGTTTTGAAAAGGAACTGATTGTCGATGCCCTGAAGAGGTGCAACGGTAATCAGACCAAGGCAGCCGCCTACCTGGGTTCCAGCTTAAGAATTATCAACTACAAGATCAACAAGTACGGAATTGAGGCCCGGCAGTTCAGTACTGCTTCTTGATTGAGGATCCTTGAGTTTATCTTCAGGCGATACAATTAAGTAATAATTTTTCCGCTCTTTGTACAGGAATGTATCCCTCCGTCCCAAGGAGGTGGAATTTTTTCTGCCCGGTTCCGCAGCTGGAGTGAGAGCCGGGGTTTATTCTGCCTCCTTTTCTCCGCTGGCATATTCATTGCCTTATTGTTCTCAGTGACCGATATCCGGGGACTGGTCCGTAACAGTGACCGGTCTATGTTGAAAGATGAACAGAATATTAAAAAGAAGACCTTCGGCCGGCGGATCAGGACTGGTTAAGATGGTTTTTAGGGGGGTGTAGATGGCAGTAAAACTCCGGGGAAGAAGAGATATCCTGGAGAATTTCCGGAATCAGGAATTCCAGGGAAAGATTCTGCTTCAGGCCCATACCCGGTTGGCAGACAGCTTTATTATTTCCTGTTTCCAGGACTGCCAAGAACCCGGCAGAGATATGGCTCTGGTTGCTCTGGGAGGCTACGGCCGGAAAGAGCTTTTTCCCTATTCCGATATAGATCTCCTCCTGTTATATGACCGGCAGCAGGAAAAGTATCTGGATAAGGTTGTGGAAGCGGTTTTATATCCTCTCTGGGACTCCGGGCTTGAAGTCGGACACAGCGTACGGACCATGGAAGATTGCCTGGAGGCTGCAGGCCGGGATTATTTTTTCCGGGTGGCCCTCCTCGATGCCAGGTTCCTGGCCGGATCAGAAAGGCTCTTTGAAGAGCTGGACAGCCGGTTCCGGAAAGCCTTTATCGAAAGGGGCAGGCGGGGATTCCTGGAAGACATGCTTTATCATCGGGGCAAGAGGCATGAAAAATTCGGTCTGCACAGTTACATGCTGGAACCCCAGATCAAGGAAAGCCGCGGTGGTTTGCGTGATATCCAGGCCATGATGTGGGTTGCCCGGGTGATATTTTCCCTCTATGGACTTAAGGACATGGAAGATGCCGGCCTTCTTAGCTGCGGCGAGCGCTCAAGTTTTGAAGAGGCCTGGAACTATCTGGTCCGGATTCGCAACCATCTTCACTGCCAGAGCGGCAGGAAAAACGATCAGCTCTACTTTGAGCACCAGGAAGAAATGGCCCGGGCCCTGGGATATCAGGATGGAGATAGCCTGCTGGCGGTGGAGCATTTCATGAGGGAGGTCCATAACCGCATGCAGAGAGTGGCTGTGACTACTGATCTCTTTTTTGAGTATGTTGAGGAAGTGGTTGGGCGGACCCTGCCCGGAGCAGCTTCCCGTTCCAGGGAAATTGTCCTGGAAAAAGGGATTATTGCCAGGCAGGGCAGGATTCATCTGGCCGAGAGTGCAGCTTTGGCGGAGAAACCTTATCTGTTGATGCGTCTTTTTGCCCTGGCTGCCAGAAGAAATCTCGCCATCCACCACCGGACCAGAAAGATTATCAGGGAAAATTTATCCTTGATAACCGAGAGATTGCGTAAATCCGGGCGCCTCGCCCGGAATTTTCTGGAGGTTCTCCACAGTCCGGAGTCATGTCCGGTGCTGTTGCCGACCATGCTGGAGACAGGGCTTCTCTCTGCTTACCTGCCGGAGTTTGCCGGGGTTGAATCCCTGTCCTTTCACAATGTCTATCATATTTATACCGTGGACCGACACCTGGTCCAGACTGTTCTGGAACTGGGCAGGCTGAAGGGAGCGGAGGAAAAGATCCTGAGCCGCATATCTTCACCTTCGGTCCTTTATTTAGCCGCTCTCCTGCATGATATCGGCAAAGGCCAGGGCAGCGGCCATTCCGAGCGCGGTGCTGTCCTGGCGGCACAAATCTGCTTCCGTCTGGGTTTGAGTAAAAAGGAGGTCTCCATCCTGTCCTTTTTGATCAGGAATCATCTTTTTTTGGCTGAGATCGCTATGCGCCGGGATCTGGAGGATGAAAACCTGATCCTCAGCTGCGCCCGGATCGTGGGTACCAGCGAACGCCTTGATCTTCTTTATCTCCTGATCATCGCCGATTCCCGAGCAACCGGTCCCAATGCCTGGAGCCGGTGGAAGGCTGCTCTTGTTCAGGAGCTTTATCTCAAGATTCTCCATGTCCTGGAACAGGGCGACCCGGTTATGATGGAGGCTGATCAGGACACTGCCGAGGATTGGATGAGGAGTCAGGTCGCCGCTCTTTTAGGGCCGGAATCCGGGGTGGATGCGGCCCGGATTCCGGCTGATTATCTGCTGAGTTTTACTGTCCGGGAAATCGAGCGTCATGTTGACCTCATTGCTGGTATGGCGGACAGGAGGGTGATTGTTGAACCGGACAGACATTCCGGCCACTGGTCTCTGCTCCTTATTACCGGCGATCGACCCGGTCTTCTGGCCAGAATTTTCGGAGTGCTGACTCTCAATAATCTGGAAGTCTTGAATGCCCGGGTCTGTACCTGGAGTAACGGTACCGTGGTTGATGTCCTGCAGATCAGATCCTCCATAGGCAATACTTATGATGACCAGGACTGGGGAAGGCTGGAGGAACAACTCAATCTGGCGGTAAGTCACAGGCTCGGTCTTGAATACCGGCTGAACGGTCGGTCCATCGAGACCCGGAGGCTGAAGGTGCCCCGTCAAAGCAGGGATAAAGTAGAAGTCAGGGTCGATAATGAGGGATCTGAACGGTTCACCATCATTGAGATTTTTGCTGACCGGCGCTTTGGTTTACTCTACGATATTACCAGAACACTGTCTGATTTCTGTCTTAATATCTTCCGGGCCAAAATCAGCACCAGCGGTGATCAGATGGTTGAAGTCTTCTATGTCCAGGATGAACAGGGCAGTAAGCTTCGGGACAAGGAACTGGTTCGGGAAGTCAGGAATTCCCTCCTCCATGTCGCCACTTGACCAAGCCGGCCATTCGGATTTTCTGGTTGAATCATGCTGAAGATGTCCCGGTCATAATCCAGGGCATGCTTGACACCCTGACGGCGGCAGGGATACTATATATTTATCTTCTCTTGGTTTTCGGCCGGATTTTAGCCGCTGCACTTCTGTTTTTGGAGAAATGATATAAATACAGGTACAGCTTCTTAAAGGTAAAAAACATTGCAAGTATGGAGGAATAAAATGAAAAGTGAAATGAAGATTTCAGCATTGGTAGTACTTATTATAATTCTTATGGTTTTCTCTGCTTCTTCCTGGGCCCGGCAGGGAAAAAACTTCCTGGACAGCCGTGATCTGAAGTCCGGTAATGGGCAGAACAGGGTGTATGATACGGGAACCGTGGAGACCGTCAGCGCTACCGTTGCCAAGGTAGAGAAGATAAGGCCCATGCCGGGAATGTCTTATGGTGTTCATCTTTCCGTGAAGACAGAAAGTGGAGAAACACTTGCCGTCCATTTGGGACCGGCCTGGTTCCTGAAAGAGGAGGAGATGGAGATAGAGGATGGTGATAAACTTGAGATCACCGGTTCCAGAGTTGAATTTGAAAGAAAGGAAGCCATGATAGCCGCCAGCGTAAAAAAGAAAGGCAAAATTCTCAAACTTCGGGATGAGGACGGCTTCCCGCTATGGAGCGGTTGGAGACGGAGTTACCGCAATAAGTAGAGATCCGGGATTGAGCCGGTATTGGTTCGAGCAGGGTTAGTCGGGAGAGGAATATGAAAAATGGGGGTAGTGGATCGTGGTGGGCCGGGATGTTCTTTTTTGGGGTTGGCAATCTTGTTCTTGGTTTTGTTGTCTGCTCAGGAGGGGAGAAAAATATGATTAATCTTCCGGAAGTAAGGCATGACAGCGGGGTCAGTGTGGAAAGGGCTGTCCGGTCGAGGCGTTCCCACAGGTCTTTTGCAGACAGGAGCCTGTCCCTGGAAAAGACGGCTCAGCTTTTATGGGCGGGGCAAGGGATTACCGGTTCTGTCCGTAGACGGGCCGCCCCATCTGCCGGAGCCCTTTATCCCCTGGAATTATACCTGATCGCCGACAGGGTTTCCGGTCTTGCTGAAGGTGTATACAGATATCTGCCGGATTATCACGCTCTCAGACCTGTTCTTGAAAAGGGCAGGTTGCGGGAAGTGGCGGGGGCGGCCCTGCACCAGAATTTTATTGCCGGGGCTCCGCTGGCTCTGGTCATCACCGGGGTGGAGGAAAGGACTGCTGACAAGTACGGGGAACGGGCAGCCCGTTATGTTTTTATTGAGGCGGGATGCAGCGCCGAAAACATCCATCTTCAGGCTGAAGCGCTCGGACTTGGTACTGTGATTGTGGGAGCCTTCCATGATAAACGTCTTCATGAGGTACTTCATATGGGTGAGAATGAGCTTCCTCTATTGATAATGCCGGTGGGTTATGTTGATTGACTTGGAGTAAGGCTCTGCCCCGGTATGGTTTATCTGCTTTTCTGATAACTGATTTAATGTTATTAATATTATATAAAAATTCGGGGTAAGTGGCTCAGGGTGCAAGTCCGGGAAGTTCAAACCGGTCAGCCGTTCGGATTTTCCAGTGATGATAACGATGGGCCCCTTAAGCTGATGGATTTAAAGACATGGCTACCTGGAATTAAGCTGTACTGTTCGTGAAATTTATACGTTATTAATATTTGAGTATTGAATTTTGAACAGGCTCCTGCATGGGGAACGTTTAAGCCCGGGACCGATCAACTCAGGGAGAATCGGGCAACATTGCCGGTTCCCGGAAATCCGGATGATTTTTAGTTATAGTCTCGGTAAAGGACATCATTATGGTTTATGACTACGACCAGGACAGGAGAGAGGCGATAAGAGTGGATGAGCGCTGTTTGTTCGGCTGGCAGGAACTCAGTTCCGAGGATTATCAAAGGATAGCATCTGATTATGAAAACGGTATCTCTCTGTACAGTCAGGAGAAACTCTCTGATATCCAGATGATAACCGGTGCCCGGAATGCCCTGGCCAGGATAAAGGAGAAGGATGCTGATCTGGCGGAATTCCTGTCCCACCTGGACACCAAGATCAATTTCCTTTTAAAGAAAATGGAGGGCGGGCATACCCTTCTGGATACCCTGCAGATTCAGGATATCAACATCGGTGCCAAGGGGGTGGGATTTAAGTCAGAAGAAAGACTTGACCCGGGCCGGATTATAGAGATGAATATTCTTTTTCTGCCGGATTATGTTTATATTTATTCTTTGGGCAGGGTGGTTGACAGTATACCGGTGGAGGAAGAAGGACAGACTTTTTACCGTAACTCAGTGGAGTTCCAGATTATTACCGATGAAGACCGGGAGACTCTGATCAGGTATAATTTTGATCAGCAAAGCAGGATACTGCGCCGACAGAGACTCCAGAAATAAGGCTATGAGGATAATAGAAGCTGAACAGATCACCGGGGCGGTAAGGGAGATTGCCATCTCCGCCGCCCATGATCTGGAGCCTGACATCCTGGATGGATTACTCAGGGCCAGGGAGCGGGAATCCTCTGATCTGGCCCGGGAAATCCTGGAAATTCTCCTGTTGAATGCTGATATTGCCAGCCGGGAAAAAATCCCGGTCTGCCAGGATACCGGCCTGGCAGTGGTTTTCCTGGAACTGGGAACTGATGCCCATGTCCAGGGGGATCTTGAAGAGGCTGTTCAGAAAGGCATCTCCCAGGCCTATGAACAGGGGTATCTGCGCAAGTCGGTGTGTGATCCTGTCAGCCGTATTAATACCGGCACTAATACCCCTGCTGTTCTCCATGTAGAGATGGTGGCCGGTGACCGGCTCAGAATAAGGATACTTCCCAAAGGCTGCGGCAGCGAGAATATGAGCGGCCTGGTTATGCTTCCTCCTTCAGCCGGTATAAGGGGGATGGTTGACTTTGTGGTCAAGAAGGTGGTCGAGTCGGGCTCCAATCCCTGCCCTCCCCTCCTGGTAGGAATCGGGATGGGAGGATCCTTTGAAAAGGCGGCATATCTCTCCAAGAAGGCCCTGCTTCGCCCTCTGGGGGATCCATCCGGCCGCCAGGAGGCAGCGGAACTGGAAGAGGAGATCCTGACTGAGATAAACAGAAAAGGACAGGGGGTTCAGGGTATAGGGGGCTGTAACACGGCCTTGGCCGTACACCTGGAGGTCTTCCCTTCCCATATAGCCAGTCTGCCGGTTGCTGTTAATATCCAGTGTCATGCCCATCGTCACAAGGAGATTCTTATCTGAATGTCTTTCCTGAAAAGTAAATCGTCTCTGCTGGAAAATGTCAGGGAAATAGAGATTCCTTTTGCTGAAGGGGTTGCGGAATCAATGGCCGCTGGAGAAATGGTGCTGTTGAGCGGCACCCTTTACACCGGCCGGGACCAGACTCATCGGTTGATGCTGGATCTCCTTGATAAGGGAGGGGAGCTGCCTGTGGAGCTTGCCGGAGAACTGCTTTATTATGTAGGTCCTACCCCTGCCAGGCCGGGTCAGGTTATCGGGGCAGCCGGGCCTACCACCAGCTACCGGATGGACAGCTATACCCCGAGACTGCTCGAGCTCGGCTTGAAAGGCACTATGGGCAAAGGACAGAGATCCGAGGCTCTGCGTCGGAAGATGGAGGAGATGGGCGCTGTATATCTCGCCGCTTTTGGCGGGGCCGGAGCCTATCTGTCCCGGTGCATCAAGGAATCCAAGCTGGTGGCTTTCCCTGAAGCCGGTCCCGAGGCCCTGTTTCGTTTCAGGGTGGAGAGATTCCCGGCCCTGGTGATCAACGATGTTAAGGGCCGGGATTTTTATGATATGGTAAAGCAGAGCTGAACTACTTCATAACAGCTTCTCCGTATCCCCGTCTGCATGTCCGGTATTTGTCATAACGTGCTTCCGGGTCCGGCAGGCGGATTGCCACCTTAATTCATTTTGCTGAATACGTAGAGTCCCTTCAGCAGATGGAGGGCCTGCTGAAGCTGATAGTCCTTTTTCATCCTCTCTTCAAGACCGGCCCCGTTCTCATCTTCCTCTTCAGGCTCATCTTTTCCATTGTCAGAATCTTTCTCGGTCCTGTCTTGGGATTCGTCGTCTTCTTTGCTGTCTGGTTTTTTCTCGTCCTCTTCTATTCCTTCAGATTCCACTTCATCTTGCCCGTTCATGAAGTGATGTCTGAGGTCTTTTTCCTGGAGAAAGCTCATACCGCTGTCTTCTTTTTTCTGAAGGGCATCCTCGGGAAGGGTTATAGAGGGGATCTCTATATCCGGAGTAATGCCGGTGGCCTGAATGGAAGTGCCGTCCGGGGTATAATAACGGGCGGTTGTGAGTCTCAGGGCCGCCCCGTTCTTCATGGGAATCACGGTCTGAACCGAACCTTTGCCAAAGGTTTTGGTGCCCAGGACAATGGCTCTGTTGTGATCCTGCAGAGCTCCGGCGACAATCTCTGAGCCACTGGCACTGCCTTCATTAACCAGAACCACAATAGGGAAAGAGGGTTCTTTGCCGTTCTTATGGGCCTTGAATTCCATGTTCTGGTCTTCCAGCCGACCTTTGGTGGAAACAATCATCCCTTCCTCAAGAAAAATGTCAGATATGTTTACCGCCTGATCAAGAAGTCCGCCGGGGTTGCTCCGAACATCGACCATCAGGCCCTTGAGTTCATCTTCTTCTTCCAGCTTTTCAAGCGCCTCTTTGAACTCCTTGGTGGTATCGTCCTGGAAATTGCGGATGCGAATGTAGCCGTAGCCTGGTTCCACCATCTTGGATTTGACGCTGATCAGGGGGATGACGTCACGAACGATAGTGATTTCCTTTAATTTGTTAAGGCCTTCCCGGTGAATCGATATAGTTACTTCAGTGCCTTTGGGGCCCCTCAGTTTTTCAACGGCCTCAGTCATGCTCAGATCCTTGGTCAATTCACCATCTATCTTCAGAATCTTATCCTGGGCCTGCAACCCCTTTTCATAGGCGGGTGTTCCTTCAATGGGAGAGACTACAGTCAGGATGCCGTCCTGAAGGGTGATCTCGATGCCGATGCCGCTGAAACTGCCCTTGGTCTCGATTTTTAACTCTTTATACTGATCGGGCTTCATATATGAGGAGTGCGGATCAAGGGAGGAAAGCATCCCCTTGATGGCCCCTTCGATAACCTCCTGGC
>JBKHJR010000020.1:0-38098 GCA_046537975.1 Desulfurivibrionaceae bacterium | reverse complement strand
GGTTTGGAGAGCTGCTCCTGGATATATTCAACTGTAAAAATGCCTATATCTTCTCTACCCTTGGATAAAAAGATGCCGATAAAAAGAAGGACTGCCCCGATAACAAGGAGAGGCGCCATAACCAGGTAGACCAGAAAACCGAAGTAGGGGTTTTCAATGATACCCAGGGACTCGAAAAGGAGTGAGATTATCAGAACCGGCAGAAGTATTGAAACCATAATGGCCCCGGTAACGGAGCGCTTGCTTCTGGCAATGTAGTTGATAATGGTTTTCATTTTTTAAACAGTTTGAGTTGCATTTGGCTCTTTAAGTCCGAAAAACCGGATATTACTGTCAGTTATTGTCCTGGTTATGTCAGGACGGTGAATTCCTGTTATTTTCTTTTTTCTTATCTTCTTTTCGTTTGGTCAGAGTGCAGGAATAGACGATTTCCATTTCTTCACTGTCCAGGGTTTCATTGGTTAGTAGCATTTCGGCAAGGAAGTTGAGAAAGTCCCTTTCTTTCTCCAATATTTGTTGTGCTTCCTTATAGCAATCATCAACAATTTTTTTAATTTCCTGGTCTATATTCCTGGCGGTTTCTTCACTGAAGGCTCCTGGACCCGTTTGATCTCCCAGGAAATCAGGATCGCCTTTACAGTAGGAAACAGCTCCTAATACAGGCGACATTCCCCAGCGGCAGACCATTTTCGTTGCCAGGTCCACTGCTTGCTGGAAATCATCCTCAGCCCCGGTAGTCTGTCGTCCTATACCAAGCTCTTCAGCAACTCGTCCGCCCATCAGGGTAGTGATCCTGTTTGAGAGATAGATTTTGGAATAAGAATGCCTGTCGGTCTTGGGTAGCTGCTGGGTTTGGCCCAGGGCTCTTCCCCGGGGGATTATGGTAATCTTGTGAATGGGATCCGTTTCAGGTAGAAATTTGGCCACAATAGCATGGCCTGCCTCATGATAAGCCATGGTCTGCCGATCGATTTCACCGATAACCAACCCCTTGCGCTCAACTCCCATAATAATCCGGTCTTTGGCTATCTCGAAGTCATCTGCTATAACAGCTTTCCTGCCGACCCGACCGGCGACAATAGCAGCTTCATTTACCAGGGAGGCCAGTTCAGCGCCTGTAAATCCCGGAGTGGCCTGGGCGATTTTTTCCAGGTCTATATCAGGAGAGATGGTTATTTTTTGGGCATGCACCTGTATAATCTGCAGCCTTCCCTTGACATCAGGAGCCAGGATATTGATTTGTCTGTCAAAGCGGCCCGGTCTGGATAAAGCCGGATCAAGAATGTCAGGCCGGTTGGTAGCGGCAAGGACAATTATTTTCTCATCAGTGCTGAAGCCATCCATTTCGACCAGAAGGGCATTAAGCGTCTGGCCCCGTTCATCCTGTCCCCCGGCACCTCCCCCTGAGGCCCGGTGACCGCCCACTGCATCTATTTCGTCAATAAAAATTATGCAGGGAGTATTATTTTTTGCTTCCTTGAACAGGTCACGAACCCGGGAAGCGCCGACTCCTACAAACATCTCCACAAAGTCTGATCCGCTGATGCTGTAAAAAGGGACTCCGGCTTCTCCTGCGATCGCCCGGGCCAGGAGTGTTTTCCCGGTGCCGGGTGGTCCCTGGAAAAGGATCCCTTTGGGGATGATTGCCCCAAGCCTGCTGAATTTCTTAGGGTTCTGCAGGAAATCGACGATTTCCAGTAACTCGTCCTTGGCTTCCGGCAATCCGGCTACGTCTCTGAAGGTAACCTGTTTTTCCCCTCTCTTGGTCTTGATAATCTTTTCTTTTGCGAATCTGGCAGATTCTTTTTCTTCACTCTGTTGTTTCTTGATTACAGAGTACCAGGCAATGAAGATGAGCAGAATTGGCAGCCCCAGATATAAGACATTCCAGAAAGGGGATGTTTTATCCGGTTCTCCTCTTATGGTTATGTCCTTGGCCAGAAGTTTAGGTGTAAGTTCTGCAGGCTCCGGGGAAAAAGTCTGATACTGTTTACCATATATGTCGGTATAGGTAACGGTTTCCCCCCGAATGTGGACCTCTGATATTTCCCCCTTGTCAAGACTTGTCAGAAAAGCATTATAACTCCTCTGGGGCAGGCGGTTTTCTACATCCTGTATCAGGAATATCCCGCCGCCCAGAAAGGCTATAAGAATAAAAACAAGTACGGTGCGTACGAATACAAGCATCAACAGCCTCTTTTACCTGTTTTTGTTCTTCCGGAGATTTTTCCGGCAGATATTTTGTACCGCTTTTCTGACACCTTACTTAATATTTATCCTCCATGCACATGAAAATTTCCATACGTTGTCCGCTGATCAGGTTGAAATTCAATAGCCTTTATGAGGTCCAAGAAGGCTGTTGTAATAAAAATAAGCATATGCTGGATGTTGCTGAATTTATTCTATCTGCTGCCTTAATTGCCTGGTGTTAAATAATGTTTTTGTTTGGCAGCAGAGATATTACCTTAGTCCGGAATTTTTCAATTCTTACATCCCTGTCACTGCCTGGAACCAGCTTCTGAAAAATTCCAGAGGGCCAACTCTTGCCATAACGCTGACAAAGCTGATTACAGCCCAGATACCGATAACAGCGGATACGGTGACCATAAAGATGAGACTGGCTTTGGAAACTGCATCCAGTCCAATTTTCTCTTCTTCCCGGGCGGCTGTTTGCTTTTTTGCTTTGGTGAGAACTGTCTTTTTCATTTATCTTTCCCCCTGTCGAATTTGGTAGTTACGCGACTGGCCATAGTTACATTCCGGTTACGGCAGTAAACCACGATTTCAGCATTGCCAGAGGGCCACCGCTTGCAATAAGCCCGCCGATAAAACAGGCTGCTACCCAGATGCCGATCAGTGCTGTGAAAAACCCGGTGGCAATCAGGGAACCGGTTGAAAATTCAACTTCAGCCCGGGAGGTTTCTTGTGCTTTTTCATGACCTGTCTTGGCCTTTGAATGTTGGTTGATTCTGGTGTTATTCATGGTTCCCTCCTTTGCTTGTTGCGGGTTGACAGATTGGCTTATCTTGTAATATGCCAGATTCGTGCCAAAAGGGATATTCTGTTAAACCGGCAGAACTGGTGGAGAGAAAGGGAAGTATTTGTCATAATGGCAAAATTTACTGTCACAATGGCAAAAAAGAAGGCCGCCCGAGTTGGGGAGGGATTGATGAGCGGGCGGCCTTCCCAAAAGATCTCCTTATCCGCCACAGAGATCTCTTGAAATGCAGGGACGCTGCTGTCCGGATAAAAACGTCCCTGCCTCCGAGGAGGAGATCAGAAAGGGGAGTCGTGACAGAGAGTGCAGTCCTGAGTTATGGATTCACCTTTTTCATTCAAATGCATTGAGTCATGGCAGCGGAAACAGCCATAACCCTCTTCTGACTGCTGGTGGCCGATATGGCTCTTGTAGGTACCCCAGCTTATATTCATTCCAGGCCAGATATTGTTGAGATAGGTCTCCAGCAGGTACTGGCCTGCTTCTCTGATATCCTCTTCATACTTGACTGCCTGCTCGGCGTTCCGGTTTTTCTGCAGACTGAGAAGGTCTTCTATCATCTTTTCCTTTGCCTCTTCCCGGGTGGGGTATTCTTTGTTCAGAATTTGCAGACTGTCTTCCCGGATTCCGGGAATCTCCCGGTTTATACGTTTGCTGAGCAGACCGAAGTCGACTCTTTCCTTGGGCATGTCATATCTGTGAGTGGGACGGTTATGGCAGTCTATACAATCCATAACCCGCCATTCATGTTCTTTTTCACCTTCTTCGGCCTCAGGAATTTCCATGCCTTCCCTGACATATTCATCCACGGAACCGTCCGCCCGTTCAACCCGGACCTTGGGAATCTTGGTGCGTTCTTCATCAGCAGGCAGATAGCTTACTTCGACGTTGTTGCTGACATGCCAGTGGATACCTTCGAATTTTTCAGTTTTAGGATTGTGACCACCGATGTGAAGGGAAATTTCTTTTATTTCCGGATCCTGCTGGTCGTTATTTGAAAAGCTGTAGAATTCTTTCACCTTTTTCCCGTAGAATTTTTCCGGCCAATGACATTCTTCACAGGTATCCCTGGCAGGACGAAGTTCTTCTACCGGTGTGGGGATAGGGCGACTATAACTGTCGGTGGCAACTGCCGCTACCTGTCGAAGTCCTGAAATCTTGGAACGAACAAACCAGGAAGCCCCGGGGCCGATATGGCACTCAGCGCATTTGATTTTGGCATGAGGCGATCTCTTGTAGGCAGTATACTCAGGTTCCATAACTGTGTGGCAGAGTTTGCCGCAGAAATAAGGTGATTCAGTGAAATGATAACCTTCGTAACCTACTATAGCGAGGATACAGATATTAATCACTGTGGCGACCATAAAAAAGACCACCCATCTGCGGTGCCTGTGGTCACTAAGATTAAGTTTGAGATGTTCTCTGCTGATCCCGTATTTATACCATTTCCGACGTCTCAAGTAGGCGGCAAAAGGAATAAGCAGGAGACCGATAACCATACCGGCCGGCAGGACCAGATAGGTAAAAAAGCCGGCATAGGGATTTTTAAAAAACCCGAAAAGGTCGAAGACAACTCCGATAACCAGCAGAGTTGCACTGACCGTGGTTATCGTTACTCCCATCAGTCCCACTGGGGAGCGCCACATACCACGGATTATATGACCCCAGGGACCACGGTGTGTGGGGTCGTTCTCCTCGTTCATCTTGCCATGGTCTTCTTGAGCCACGTAATACCTCCCTGTTTTTTTGAATTAATAGTTATATCCCTGAAGGGGCAATATCAACTGCCCGGGATCATTGTCTTTATCCTCCGAAAACTGCATTAAACCATTGCGAGATGAAATTAAGGGGACTGCCTGCACTGATCAGGCCGCCTATGAGAAAGAGCAGGCCGAATAAGCCGGCCACTCCTCCTACCGCCAGGATAGCAATAATGCCATGCTTGCTCATCTCCAGATCTTCAGGCTTGGTGACCTCCTGTTGCCGGGCACCGGCCTTTTTCTGGGTATCTTTTACCTTGGTTTTGGCCTGGGCAATAGATGAAAGATCTTTCATTTTTTTACCTCCTGATAATTTTAGAGTTTTTCTCGGAATCAACTATCCTTATTCTGGAAATTTGCTTTCCGGGTTCCGGGGGGTGTTTCGGTTAGATTCCAATTACAGCATTGGACCAGGAATTCAGGAAAGAAAGCGGCCCTCCACTTGCCACCAGACCTCCTATTAAACAGGCTGCAGTCCAGGCCCCGATAAGGCCGCTGATAGCACTTAGAGAAACAACCATACCACGTGTGATTTCCGCTTTAGCCTGACCTGCTTCGGAAGTCCGGGGCCGGCTGGCTTCTATTTTGGTTTTAACGGCAGTATTGGCTGTCAGTGCATTTTTCATAATTTCCTCCCTGATCTTTTTGGCTAATTGGTTAATAATTCTCATGCTATTTTTATGCCAATATTGAAATAACTGTAAAATCAAGGGGTAATGAGATAAGATGCTTTTGATTTTGCCAAAATGGCAAGTACTGTTTGTCGTTATGTTAATAAACCGCTGTTCTCGATCTGCGGGGGCCGCTGATATAAAAAAAGGACCTGAATGTGTTGCTTCGACATTCAGGTCCTTGGGATGGATTATTTTCAGTTTTTTGAGAGGTTGGAATATCAGCTTTACAGTAAAAAGCAAAAATGTACCTTTTGAATTATCAGATGATACTGACCAGTTCCTTTAGGTTAATTGTTATTGATTAATTCCGCTCCTGCCAAATTGACAAACCGCTTATGCCATTTTGGCAAAATTTGTTTGCCCAGCCAGCCTGAATCTCCCGAACAATCAGCCAAGGTTCCATTTTTCTATTTTTCTGTACAGAGTGCGCAGTCCGATACCCAGTATTCTGGCGGTCTTTACCTTGTCTCCCCCGGTGCTTTTCAGGGTATCTCTGATTGTTTTCCGTTCAACCTCCTGGAGCAGGCCTTCATCGGTGTTGACTTCTACTTCGGGAATTTTATAACTCATGAATTCCGGTATATCTTCCACGGTGATCATATCTCCCTTGTTCATGACCACGGCGCTTTCAATACAGTTCATAAGCTCCCGGACATTACCCGGCCAGTTATAAGCCCTGATCAGGTCCATTGTTTCCCCGGAAATTCCCTTAATCGGCTTGCCGTGTAGCTCTGAGAATTTGGCAATGAAGCTGTATACCAGTTCCTCCAGGTCCTCCTTACGGTCCCTCAGCGGCGGCATTACTATCTGTACCACCCGAAGCCGATAGTATAGATCTTCCCGGAATGTCCCCTCGCTGACCATTGCCGCCAGGTCCTTATTGGTAGAGGAAATAATCCGGACATCAACCTGGAGAGTTTTGGTCCCCCCTACTCTTTCAAAGGATTTTTCCTGGAGAAAGCGCAGGAGTTTTACCTGTATGGAATGGGGCAGTTCTCCTATCTCATCCAGCAACAGGGTGCCGCCGTCTGCAAGTTCGAACCTGCCTTTTTTGGCGGAAACCGCACCGGTAAACGCTCCTTTTTCATGGCCGAACAGTTCCGACTCCAGTACTCCTTCGGCAAAGGCGGAACAGTTGACTTTTATAAAGGGACCATTGGCCCGGCTGCTGTTGTAGTGGATTATATTGGTGAGCAGCTCCTTGCCCGTGCCTGATTCTCCTTCAATTAAAACAGAGGCTGTGGTGTCGGCCACCTGAAGGGCAAGTTCTTCACATTTTTTCATGGCTTCCGAGCTGCCGATAAATTTACCAACCGGGTAGGATTCCCGGATTTTCTCCTTCAGGCGAAGGTTTTCCTCTTTTAGTTTTTTGTTTTCCAGGCTCTTGTTGATAAGCAGAATAAGGCGGTCAAAATTGACCGGTTTGGTGACATAGTCGCATGCCCCCAGTTTCATGGCCTCTACTGCCGTCTCAATAGTTCCCTTGCCGGTTATGAAAATAACCGGCAGCTTGCTGTCCATCCCTTTTATTTCCTTCAAAAGTTCAATCCCGCTCATGCCGGGCATGTCGAGATCGGAGAGCACCAGGTCTATATCATTTTCCGTAAGAATCGACAGGGCTTCACTGCCGTTACGGGCCGATATGGTATTATAGGTGTCTGAAAGACCCATGGAAAGGGTATCCCTGGTCATCTTGTCATCATCAACAACAAGTACTTTAGGTGTCGTCATATTTATTCTATCAGTTTGTTTTTATACTGTTTTTCTTCTTTGGATAATGCCGGAAGCAAGATCTCGAAAGTTGTACCTTTTCCCGGTTCGCTATGGCAATGGATCTGTCCTTTGTGATCTTCGATAATGCGTTTGACTATGGGCAGGCCGAAGCCCGTACCACCTTCCTTTTGAGTAAAAAACGGCTCGAAGATATGTTCGACATTTTCAGGGGAGATGCCCTCACCTGTATCTGTCACTGTTAAAACAATATATTCTCCCTTTTTCCTGCTTTTCAGAGTAAGGGAGCCGCCGTCGGGCATGGCGTCAATGGCATTGGTGCAGAGATTGAGAATGGCCTGGGTAAGCTTCTTGTCGTCCACCATTATTTGGTCAGGTCCATCGTCTGTCTGGATATCGACTGAAACTCCAGTATCTTCCGCCTTCTGGCTGATCATATCACCTATTTTGGCAAGTATGTCATTGATATTGTTTTCCCGGAAATCCGGGGCTGGAAAGCGGGCGTACTTAACAAATTCCTCGATTATTTCATTAATCCTGTCGATTTCATTGTTGATCAGATTGGTGATATCGAGCATTTCCTGTTTGAGCTCGTGATTTTCGACTTCACAGGTATTGATTTTTTTATTGAGCATCTGCAGGTTCATATAAAGCACATTTAAAGGAGTCTTGATTTCATGGTTTACTGAGCTGGCAATCTGACCGAGAGTGGCTATTTTCTCCATGCGCACCAGTTCAGCCTGAGTCTGCCGTAACGATTCTTCCGAAGCCTTTAATTCTGCAGTCCTTTCCTCAACCTCTTTTTCCAGCTCCCTTCTGAAATTCTCCCTTTGCTTTTTATGTTCTTCCAGTTTTTCGATCATCAGGTTGAAGGTATTGTAAAGAGTCCCTATTTCAGTATGAGAGCCGGTCTTAACGCGTACGCCGAGATCACCTGATGCCACTTTCTTTGTTGCATTGGCCAGATCAATAATCGGTGCAATTGTGTTACGGGACAGGACAATATAGCCCACAACTGATGCCATTATTCCCACCAGGGATGATACCAAATACAGGAAGAGAATATAGTACATCTTGGTATAGGATTGATTGACGAGGCTATTGATGTTTTCAAAATGGACGGAATTAATGGTCCCTATTATGTTTTGTATATTATAGCCGTAATCTTTCAGCTGCTTCAGCCTTTCTTCCACTACCGAGGTGGCAGTGGTGAAGTTGGCATGGGCATATTCGAGGGTGTTCTGGATGGCCTGAAGGTTGTTCCCGATTTTTTCGAAGTTCAGCCGGGTTCCGGTTTTATCCTGGTAGCTGGCGATTTCTTCTTCCCTGTATGACTCAGTTTTTTTTATGGCTTCCTCAACTTTGGTGAGGGCGTGGTTCAGCAATTCCTTATCCAGTTCTATAGCAGGATTGTGCACCAGAAATATGGTATCCTGGATCGTGTTATTCATTTCATATAACCTGGAAATATAGCTGCTTTCCGTCTTGAGCTCGGAAATATTGCTTACCATGTCTCTGACCATGATTATACAAACTCCGCCCACACTCATTATTGCGAAAACATTAAGGAAAAAAGCGGCTATTATGTAGTTGCCAAGTTTGTGTTTCATGTATTTTTTGTTTCAGATATTCAGCTTAAAGCTTAACCGGTTATCTATGGAAGCCTGATTATGAGTTTTGGCATTTTTTCCAATAAATTGAAAATATTACAAAACCGAGCAGAAATGTTTCTGATTTAGGAATTAATCTGTAAACTGGTCAAGGTATTGTTGAGGGGAACGAGATGTTTCATTATCATCTGATTCTATCTGAAAAAGAGTTGGTGAAAATATAAATGCAAAAAATATGCCTTATCGATAAATCAAAGACAAGCCCGGTCTTTCATGCGGATACCGAATTTTGAATATTTTACATACTGGCACTCGGTATGAAAAGACCTATGATATAAGAAATTGAAAAGGCGAAGAAGCCCACCGCCAGCATTTCCAGTCCGGATTTGAGCCAGTTGACCCCGGTTACAAACTTTTTCAGAGCACCGGCTGAAAAAAGACCAAATACAGTAACCGCAGTGGCAAGGTAAAAGATGAGCCGGGGGCCGATATCCATTGGGGTACAGATCAGATAGGGCAGGGTGGGGAAGGCGGCCCCGCCTATAAATGCGAAAAAGATAACAAGGGAGGCCTTGATTTCACCCCCTTCCTCTACACCGGCTACCCCGAGTTCAGCCATAACCATTTCTCTGGTCCAGGTGTTTTTATCTTCACTGAGTCGGTCTACAATCTCTTCCAGCAGCTCACCTTCAAAACCTTTGTTCCGGTAGATCAGGCGCAATTCCTCTTTTTCTACCCAAGGACAGAGCTCTATTTCCAGCCGTTCCCGCTCTATCTCATGACGGTAGAAATCTTTTTCACTTTTACTGCTGACATACTCTCCTGCAGCCATGCTCAGGGCTCCGGCAATAGTGGCGGCGAGCAGGGTTATGAGAATTGTTTCCGAATCCTGACCTGCTCCGGCAACCCCGGCCAGCAGGGCAAAAATTGAGACAACCCCGTCGTTAAGACCGAAGGTAGCCTGGCGTATCAGCTCACCGCCTTCCAGATGGAATTTTTCCTGAAATGAAGACATGATCAGTAAGGGATTTTATTATAGAAGTGGGCATCATGGCCGCAGACCGGGCATATCTCATCAGGAATTTCCTCGGAATGGATAAGGTTGCCGCAGACCGAGCAGAGGTAGAAACTGTAAAACCCTATGTCCTGATTCTGGCGCACTTTTTTCTGAGCCCATTTCAGCAGACGGAGGTGGCTTTTTTCCGCTTCCAGGGCCCAGGTCAGGGACAGAAGTGCGATTCTGGCGGTAAAATCCCGTCCGTGTCTGCTTCTGATCTCTTTAATGAAAGAGGGATACATTGAGGTGATTTCCTCATTTTCAGCGGCAACGGCGGCGGCGATGTTTTCTGCAACCGTTGCCCGGGAGATCTTCTCGTTTACTGCCGGATCAGGTGGAGTGCTGTTGTTCTTTTTCAGGGCCTGTTGGTGGTTGGTAATATGAACAGCCTCTGCCTGCGCCAGGCCCCGGAAAAGCACGGCAATTCCGGTATAGCCGGCATCATCCGCTTGACTGGCAAAGGCCCGATAACGTTTCTCCGCAGCAATTTCACCTTCTACAGCTTCTGTCAAAAGCTTAGCGATCAGTTCCATAATTACTTTTTGCCAATTCAGTCGATTTCGTCAACTTTAAATTAGATAAGTTAAGAAAAAGGTTAAAAAACAGAATGATTATTGTTAATTGTGGGCTTTCTCTTCATCCTATGTGTTAGGTTATCCGGTAAATGGTGCCAAGCAGATAAAGAAAAGCTGTAAAAAGGGTTGTTCTTGAAGATTATTAAATCTCCTGATAAGAGTATGAATATCTGACCCGGTGTCGTTATTTCAATGACCCGGGGTAAACGGCTGCAACTGAAAATAACTATTTAGTGGAACCTGATTATGCCTTCACTGTTTAATGGCAGAAAGATACTGCTCTGCATGACCGGCGGCATTGCCGCCTATAAGGTTTGTGACTGGATCCGTCTCTTTAAAAAGGAGGGAGCTGAAGTCACGGTACTGATGACCAGGGCTGCCGGCCGTTTCATCGCTTCTCATACCCCGGCTGCCCTTTCCGGCAACAGGGTCTATTCAGAGATGTTTGTCGAGGAAAGGGCCCATGAGATCCCCCATATTAATCTGGCCCGGGATCATGATCTGATTCTGATAGCACCGGCAACCGCCAATACCATGGCCAGGCTGGCCCACGGTCTGGCTGATGACCTGCTCTCCGCCGTGGTACTGGCGAGCCGAAGCCGGGTTGTAGTCTGTCCTGCCATGAACAGCGACATGTATCTCCATCCCGCTACCCAGATCAATATGGAGACCCTCAAGGACCTGGGTTATGAAGTTGTCCAGCCCGGGGAGGGGACTATGGCCTGCGGCGAGGAAGGACCGGGCAGGCTCCCGGAATGGGAGGATATCCTGGAGATTGCAGCCAGAAGCGTGAGCAGTCAGGACCTGGCTGGAAAATCGGTCCTGATTACAGCCGGTCCCACAGAAGAACCCCTTGACCCGGTCCGCTTCCTAAGCAACCGGTCTTCCGGGAAAATGGGCTATGCCCTGGCCCGCATGGCCTGGAGGCGGGGGGCGGAGGTGAATCTGGTCAGCGGTCCCACTGCCCTGTCCTGCCCGACGGGTGTAAAGCTCACATCAGTGCGGACGGCGGGCGAGATGCATGACGAGGTTATATCCCGTTGCGGGGAAGTTGATTTTGTTATCAAGGCTGCAGCAGTTTCCGATTTGCGGCCCCGGAATTTTTCCGCCGTCAAGATAAAGAAATCAGGAGCCTCTGATTCCCTGGGACTGACAGCAAATCCGGATATACTTGCTGAACTTGGCGATTTGAAAAAGGAAGGAAGAATCCAGGCGGTGCTCGCCGGCTTCGCCGCCGAGTCCGGGAATCTTGTCGAAGAAGGGAAAAGAAAGCTGACCAGCAAGGGCCTGGATCTGATAGTAGTTAATAATATCCTGGCCGATGATGCGGGCTTTGCTTCAGAAAACAACCGCGTTATCATCATAGACCGAGAGAAACAGGTTACAGAACTTCCTCTTCTCTCCAAGGAGGAAACCGCCAACCGCATCTGGGACGCTATAAGGAGTAGATGTCAGCAATGAGTGTTGAGCATTGATAGGGGTGCGTCCGAATAACAGGACTACTTGCCCAAATAAAAGAGAAACAGCAGGCCGATAAATAATAGAAAGGGGCCGTTAGTGAAGTAGATGAAGTAGATAAGACCGTAGTAACCACCCATAATTTCTCTTAAACTCTGTTTGTTGATGACTCCTGGAATCCAAAAAATTATACTGACAATCCCGCCGAAGACAGCGAATAAAAGTCCTATTATTTGTAAAAACATGGTGTTAATTCCTTAATTATATTAATCAGCCGGATCTTCTATAAAGTTAAAGTACACGGTTTTCTCTTTGTTTTTTATTCTTCGTCTTCCGCCTGGCCTGGTATGATATCCCAGGGAAAGGTGATGGTGTCCCTGATAAAGTTTATCGCCCCCTTTCCTACTGCTCTGGGAGGGAGGGCGGTGACTATGGGGTTTTCTACGCTTCCCTTTACCCCTATGGGAATAGTGACGATATGGCCTCCCTTTCCCTGGACGAGCCGGCCCACCAGTGGTATCATCTCAAGGATGGCGTCTATGGTTTTAAAGGGTATCAGAAAAACAGTGATGTCCATGGACATCTTCTGGAGGTCAATATCCCCCCGAGCCAGCAGATCAAGGCCCTGGCCCTTGAGTTCAGCCTTGTCTATAATCAGTCTGTTGTTGCTGATATGGGTTTGGCCGGTGAGCTTGTCGTAGTTGAAACCACCTCTTTCCAGGAGATTGCCCATCTCGGTGATATTGACAACCTGGAATATTTTGGCCAGCAACCCCCATCTTAAGATTTTGCCATCCTTGGAATGAAGGTTGATCCCTCCGTCTGTATAATTGTTGTTCTCTTTAATCAGTGAAAAGTCACTGGTAAAAGATCCCTTGATCATACTTCCCTTAATGTCCAGACAGGGAAGGACGTTTTCAAAATAAACCGATTTATTTTCAGGATTGGTTCCGCTGATTTCCCGGAGCTTGAATTCGCCATCCTGGTAAGGGATAGTGGCATTCAGGGTCAGGCCGCATAACCCGGAATCCTGCAGTATTAGACCCCTGAAGTGATTGTCCAAATGAAAAGTGCCAGTCAGGGGGGTAAGAGTCAAGGGTTTTTCCCTGCCGTCCTTATCTCCCGGGCCTGAAAACAGGAAAGTTCCGGAATTGAAATCTATGGTAGCGTCAAGGTCTGATTCTCCGTTTTTCCGTGGCAGGATATCGGAGATCTTATTCTGAATAGGCTTGATTTCTTCCATAAATCCGGCGATGTTTTCCTGGGACAGAAAAGCCGAAGAAAGGAGAAGGTCTATTTCCGGCCGGCTGCCTTTTGTGTTGATAGTGCCGTTGACCTCAGCTGCTTCTCCCCTGTAGCTGATATTCAGATCTTCAATATTTATAAGCGGCCCCCTGCCTTTCATAGTCAAGTTGTTGACTCTGGGGCCGGGGAGGTAGTCCCTTTCCTGGAGTTCTTCGATTTCCAGAGAGCCGTGGGCCTCCATCTTTCCGGTGCCGGTGGAGAATACCGATTGCAAGTCCCCCTGGAGAGTTCCTGTTGCAAGCGGTGGATCTGCAAAAAGGGTTTTCAGGGTTTCCGCCTGCAGTTTCCCCTGCCAGTTCAGGGAAATTTCTTCCTGCTCCGGATCTTTCTCAAAACCGAAGGCCGCTTCGTCGGCCGGTGTTATAAATTTTCCCTGCAACCTTTCTATATCAGGGCCTTTTTTTCCCAGACTCATATCCAGCCGGACGGTTTCCTGTTTTTCGTTTTTTCTGGATATGGCACCTTCAACTTTCAGCCTGCCGGGATCCCGGAATATTCTTAGATCATCGATCCTGCATGGGGTGGCAGGCAGCAGAAAACGGGGAAGTTCTGTATTGTTCTTGATCCAGACGGCAAGCTGCGGATTGAGCGTTCCGGAAAAGACTGCATTTCCCTGCCATTTCTCGAAAAGTTCATGGCCGAGTTTTGCCTTGGTAGAGAACGGACTCTGCTGGTAGATCAGATCGGTATCAACAATAGTAACCTGATCTTCTTCGAGCTTGATCCGGGCCTTTTCGATATTCAGGCTGTCCTCTAAATAAGGTGTGGCTATTTCCGTATCCTTCAGGCGGAGATTAAAGAGATAGGTCCATTCTTCCGGGCTGAGAAAGGGGCCGGTCAGCTTTGAGTCATTGATGTTGACTGTGCCATCGACGGATTCCAGGCGGGGATCAAGGGCTTCCGCTATCTTGGGATACCGCTGGATGTATTCCAGAAGATCGGCAGGGTCAATCCGGGCGCTAAGATTTTCAATATCCATCCTGGGGTCCTTCTCCAGGGTTATGGAACCTGACAGGTCGGACAGGCTGTGGAGGCCGGTGTCGATGGCGATGTTATTAACCATGACTTTCCGGTTGGCCGTTTTGATGGAGCCTTTCTTGAAAATAACCGGCCAATCAAGACGTTCATAGTTGATAACTGCATTGGAACCATCCTTTACGTCAACAGCGGTCTGAAAATCTTTGAGACTGTCGCCCATGGATAAATGGGCCCTGATTCGGCCCCTGCCCTGGAATTTCCTGACCTCCCGCCGGAATTGCCGGTTGTCTATGAGATTATATAGAATATCCGATAGCTCGGAGATGTCATTATCAAAGTCTACCTCCAGCTGAAACAGGTCATTGTCAGAGGTAAGACCCAGGGCCAGGCTGGCGTTACTGCCATAACTGTTGCCCAAACGGGCCTCAAGTCCACGGCCGCTCAATATGCCGTCTTCAATGAGAATGGCACCCTTGGTCTCTTCAAGATGCAGATCTATTGTGGGCACCAGAATTTCCGCAGAGGCAACATCCGCGCTGATCCGCATGTTCTTAAGATCTTTGAAGTCTGATGCCGGTCCCTCAAGTTGGTAAGTTACCTCGGCTGCTTTACCTCCCTGGACTATATCACATACCAGTTCGGCGGTTTTATGGTCTCCCAGGATATTTAAGACACTGCGCCGGGTTCCCTCCAGGTCAATATCCCGGCCCCGGAGATCAAGCCTGTAGACGGGCTTTGTCTTTTCTGCCAGTCTCTTTACTGTCCCGTCAAGAGTCAGAGAGGGTTTAGCCAGATTGATATCCCGGGCCTTAAAGGAAATACTTTCCCGGGATTTTTCGAAGTCAAAATCGGTTTTCTGAAAGCGTATATCTGTCTGCCTGGAGTCGTTACGCCGTAAGGTAAAGGCCGGGAGATTACCTCTGAACTCGCCTTCAAAATCAGATCCCAGGGCCCCGCTGACAGAACATCTCATATCCACTTCTGAAACCAGGGGAGTAAAGAGATCTGTACCGGAGCGGATTAGCTTGTGTAAATGGAATTCTTCCACACTGGCAGAGGCTGAGTAGTTTTTGGTTAAAACGTTATACCAGCCTTTAACGGATATCTCTTCAGAGCAGGAGGTCATGGCCTGTACTGTCAGATAAAGTCTGCCCTTCAGATGTTTAAGTGCGACTTCTCCATGAGTCATACCTAAGGAAACGGCGGGGAAGTTGTCTGTTTTGGGAGTAAAAAGTTGAAGTGAGGCTCCTTCCATCCGGATGTCCGTAACCGGGAGAGGGGGCAGTTCAGTCATCCTTTTTTTAAAAAGGGCCGGTTTGACTGAAAAGTCCGGTCTCAGCATAACCAGGCGGCGAGGCTGGATCCTGCCTATAAATATTCTTATCCAGTCCGGGTAGACCTGTAATTGGGGGAGGCTGGATTGCAGGGCTTGATTATATTTGAGTTCAGCCCCGTAGATGCTCAGATGGGGCAGCGGCAGCCAGTCCCAGTGCAACCTGTCCGCTTCAAGTTCAACATTATATGCCTTTTCAATCTGCTCAATAAGTGTCTGTCTGATCGAGTCCCGGCTGACAAGGTAGGGAACGCCTATCAGGATTGTGAGCAGCAGGCCTGTTACAAGGGCTGACAGGAGATGACGTTTTTTCATCTTTTAATTATTAATTATCCTGGTCCTAATTAAAGTGCAGGTCGGGATGAGGCTGCTTCAGCAGTAAGCCCCTCAGGCACTACTCTTCTTCAACGGATTTCAGCAGGTCATCTATAACCTCAAGCCCCCCCTGCCAGAAGGAAGGTTCATCCAGATCGATACCGAATGGGGCGATAAGCTCGTCAGGAGAACGGCTACCCCCCTGTTTCAGGAGATGGAGATATTTGTCGATAAAAGGGGCTCCTTCCTGTTGATAGATCCTGTACAGGGACAGTACCAGCAGTTCACCGAAGGCATATGAATATACATAGCCCGGGGCATGAAGGAAGTGGGGGATGTAGGACCACCAGACCCTGTAATCCCGGGTCAGAGTCAGGGAATCACTGAACATCTCCTGCTGGCTGTCCATCCATAATTGACCGAGGTCTTCCTCGGAAAGTTCCCCGGCCTCTCTTCTTTTACGGTGCATCATATCTTCAAAACGGTTCATGGAAACCTGGCGGAAAACCGTGGCGAAGATGGATTCCAGTTTCTGGCATGTAAAAGCCCGGTTCTTCTCTTTATCGGAAATCCGGCCGAGCTGGTCATGAAAGACAATCAGCTCGGCAAAAACCGAAGCGGTCTCAGCCAGTACCAAAGGGGTCCTGCTGTTGTAATGCCCCTGGGAGGCGGCCAGGTATTGATGGATTCCGTGCCCCAATTCATGAGCTACAGTGGAAACGTCCCTGAGGGTGCCGGAGTAGTTGACCATAACGTAAGGATGAACGTCCGGTACGGCGGGATGGGCGAAGGCCCCTCCTCTTTTGCCTTCCCGGACAGGGGCATGGATCCAGTTGCGGTCAAAAAAGAGAGAGGCTATCTCCGCCATTTTCGGCGAAAAACGGCGGAAGCTGGTGAGCACCATATCCCTGCACTCGGGCCAGGAGATCAGCTCTTCCGGGAGATCCGGCAGGGGAGCGTAACGGTCGTAGTCCTTGAGTTCGCTCACCCCGAGCAGTTCTCTTTTATACAGGTAGTAGCGCTGCACTATGTCATATCTGTCGGTCACCGCGGAGGTCAGGGCCTCTACCGTACTCTCCCTGACTTCGTTATAAATATTCATGGAACTTATCCAGGAAGGATAGGAACGCACCCGGTCGGATATCATTTTCTCGGCCAGAATGGTGTTGAAGATATGAGTCAGTATATGGAGGTGACTCTTGAGACCTTCGGTCATTTCAGCAGCGGCTTGTTTCCTGACTTGTCGGTCAGCCTTATGAAGATCGGCAAGTACCTCTTCTTCGCTGCGCCCCTTTTCACCGAACTTGATCTGGCCCATTATTTTTTCAAACAGTTTGGTCCAGCTGGAGGTCCCCACCGGCGCAAATTCCAGAAGCAGGGTTTCTTCCGCCTGGGTGAGCATGTGCTCGGCATAGGCTCTCAGTTTTTCCAGATAATGGCGATAGTGCTGCAATTCTTCAGCCTTTAGAAACCGATCAGCCTTGTCCTGGTCCAGTTTATTCCATTCCAGTTTAAAGAAAACGATTTCTGTAGAGATCCGGCTTGCCGCCTCTTCTATTTTCTGAAGACAGGCCCCGGCTTCCGGGCTGCCGGTCTGGGTGGAGAAGTTAAGAAAGGCAAAGGTTGAAATTCTGGTCAGTCCTGAGGAGAGCTTTTCCAGGCTTGAGATCAGGTTGTAGAGCTCTCCGGAGTCAAGATTATCTATTTTTCCTTCATAGCGGCTGCGGATATTCCCGGCCTCTTGGGCGAGAGATGCCAGGTCCTGGTCAATTTCCGGATCATTGACTCCCTGATAGAGATCAGTCAGATTCCAGATGACATTTTCGGTATCCAGTTGTTTATTCATGGCTTTTAGCGCTGAGTTCCTTATTCGAGGCCGGGGCTTAGAGCTCCCAACTCATCGTTGGTTCATGTTTTGTTTGAAATCCTGAGCAATTTCATATAGGGCGACAGGCATCCCGGTTTATTGGTGATTCATCCGAATTATACCTGATGTGATATATTATTTGACCTGGTCAGTCAAGAATATCCTTCAAGTAAGAGGGGGTACCGGAGACTTCAGCTCTTCATGGTACAGGAACCTTCCGGTTCCCCATGCAAATATTTAACCGGAAAATTTTCTGTAAATGTTGTTTTGATATGATATAGTGGCCCTCGAGTGTGATTTGGGGGTTAGCTTCTTTAACCGGATTTGATCGTGCCGCGGTCAATTTATTTTTCCGGATATAAAACTTGAGAAAATTAAATTATGTTTCTGCTGTTCCTGTTTGCTGAAATGGACGTTTTATGAAAGACGGTGTTACTTACGATGAATCAAAGATCAAGACTCTGAGTTCTCTGGAGCATATCCGCCTGCGGCCCGGGATGTATATAGGCCGCCTCGGCACGGGCTCCCATCCTGATGACGGTATCTATATCCTGCTTAAGGAGGTTCTTGATAATGCCGTGGATGAATTTATCATGGGAGCCGGCAGCAGGGTGGATATTTCCATAGCGGAAGAAGGCCGGGTCAGAATCCGGGACTTCGGCCGGGGCATTCCCCTGGGTAAGCTGGTGGAATGCGTCTCGGTTATCAATACCGGCGCCAAGTACAATACCGAGGTTTTTCAGTTTTCCGTAGGGCTTAACGGGGTGGGCACCAAAGCTGTTAATGCCCTCTCCGGGGAATTCACTGTGACTTCTTTCCGGGAGGGGGCTTTCAGCCGGGCCTATTTTGAGCAGGGGATTCTGAAAGACCGTGAACAGGGGGAAACCAGAGAAAAAAACGGGGTTCTGATTGAGTTTGTCCCCGACCGGACCATGTTTCCTGATTTTTCTTTCAACTTTGATTTTGTCCGCAAGAGACTGTGGCGCTATGCCTATCTCAACGCCGGACTCAGCCTCTATCTGGAAGACGAACGGATATACTCCGCCAACGGCTTACTGGACCTTTTAAGTCATGAAGTCGAGGACGGCAAGCTCTATGAACCTTTTTACATGAAGGACGACTTTCTGGAATGCGCCTTCTGTCATACCGAAGGCTACGGGGAAAATTATTTTTCTTTTGTCAACGGGACTTATACCAACGAAGGCGGAACTCATCTTTCTGCCTTCCGGGAAGGAATTCTCAAAGGGGTAAACGAGTTCTGCGGCAAGAAATTTTCAGGCCCTGATGTCCGGGAAGGAATTGTGGGTACAGTATCGGTCAAGATAAAGGATCCGGTCTTTGAGTCCCAAACCAAGAACAAGCTGGGCAATACTGAAATCAGGGGCAAGATCGTCAGCCGGGTAAAGGATTTTGTCCGGGACTATCTCTATAAGGAAAACGGTAAAGCAGAACTGATCATAAATAAGGTTCAGCGTAACGAGAAAGTGCGGCGGGAACTCCAGTCCGTACGCCGCGAGGCCAGAACCAGGGCCAAAAAGGTGGCTGTGCGGGTTCCCCAGCTCAAAGACTGCAAGTATCATCCTACCAAAGGGAAACCTTCCAAGCCGGGCCGGGAAAACATGATCTTTATAACCGAAGGCCAGTCCGCTTCCGGCTCCATTGTCAGTGCCCGGGATTCCAGAAATCAGGCGGTCTTTTCCCTGAAAGGCAAGCCCATGAATGTCTATGGCCATAATCTGGCTCTTCTTTACAAGAATGAAGAGATGTATAACCTGATGAAGGCCTTAAATATCGAAGAATCACTGGGCGATCTCCGTTTTGACCGGATTATTCTGGCCACTGATGCCGACGTTGACGGCCTCCACATCAGAAATCTTCTGTTGACTTTTTTTCTCCACTACTTTGAAAATCTGGTCAAAAGGGGGCACATATTTATTCTGGAAACTCCCATCTACCGGGTCAGGAACAAGAAGGAAACTATTTACTGCTATACCCCTGCTGAAAGAGAGAATGAAGAGAAAAGGCTGCGGGGAAAGGGCCGGGGCGCCGGCCAGGTGGAGATTACCCGTTTCAAGGGCCTGGGCGAGATATCCCCGGCCGAGTTCAAGCAGTTCATCAGGGATGACATGAGGTTGAGCCAGGTAAATATCGACCGCCTCAGTGAAGTGACCAGACTTCTCAGCTTTTACATGGGTAAGAATACCCCGGACCGGAAGCATTACATTATGGAGCATCTGGTTTCGAATTACAAATCATGAATAATGAATTTTCTCGTAAAGGCGCCGGGCACGAAAAGTTTACTGACTCGAGGTAAATCCTGAACCTGATACCTTGCACCTTGAACCTTGGACCTCTTTATTATATGGATACAGATTACGGCGAACTGGAAGAGCTTTTTGACACCAACTTCCTCAACTACACTTCTTATGTGATCCGGGAAAGGGCTATCCCTGATATTGTGGACGGCCTCAAGCCTGTGCAGAGAAGGATAATCCAGACCCTGGCCAATATGGATGATGGCCGTTTTCACAAGGTCGCCAATGTTGTTGGTGAAACTATGAAACTCCATCCTCACGGCGATCAGTCTATCTTCAACGCCCTGGTCAACCTGGCTAACAAGGGTTATCTCGTTGACCGCCAGGGCAACTTCGGCAATATCTTCACCGGGGATAACGCCTCTGCCGCCCGCTATATTGAATGCCGCCTCTCTCCCCTGGCCCGGGAGACCCTGCTGAATCGGGATCTTACCGAATATGTGCCCTCTTATGACGGCAGACTGCAGGAGCCGGTAGCCCTGCCCGCCAAGCTGCCTTTTCTTCTTCTCCAGGGAGTGGAAGGGATCGCCGTGGGCATGGCTACCCGTATACTTCCCCATAATTTCTGTGAACTGCTACAGGCCCAGAAAAAGATCCTGAACGGAGAAGAATTCCAGATCTACCCCGATTTCCCCCAGGGAGGCATTGTGGATGTCAGCGATTACCAGGACGGCAATGGCCGGATCAGGAGCAGGGCCCGCCTGGAGGAAAAGGATGACAAGACCATTATTATCCGGGACATTCCTTATTCCGCCACTACCCAGTCCTTGATGGATTCCCTGGAGAAAGCCGTAAAAAGCGGCAGAATCAAGGTTTCCTCCCTCCATGACTATACCGCCGAAGAGGTGGAGATAGAGATCAAGCTCCCCAAGAATGTCTATGCCCGGGATATGATAAAGCCTCTGTATGCCTTTACTGACTGCGAGGTCAGCATTACCGCCAATCTCACGGTTCTCCGGGATGAGAGGCCGGAAAATCTTACGGTATCCGAGGTCCTGCGTTCCAACACCGGTAAGCTGGTGGAGGATTTAAAAAAGGAGCTGACCATTGAAAGGGACCGGCTGCGGGAAAACCTGCAGGCCCATCTCCTGGAACAGATATTTATAGAGGAACGGCTTTATAAGGAGATAGAGGAGTGCTCCAGTCTCAAAATGGTGGTCTCAACTGTGGATGAGTCCCTTAAGCCCTTTCGGGACAGGCTGGTCCGGGATGTAACCAGGAAGGATATAGACCGGCTTTTAGAGATACATATCAGGCGTATTTCCAGGTACGATATCAACAAGAAGCTGAAAGAGATAAAAGATATAGAGAAAAAGATCAGAAAGATAGAAAAGGATCTGGCCGATGTTGTGGCTTATGCCCGGAGATTTATTGACCATATCCTGGAGAAGTACGGCCACCTTTATCCCCGCAGAACCGAAATCCGTTCTTTTCAGGGAGTTGAGGTCCGGGAGGCCGCGCCCTCAAATCTGACTGTGTCCTACAGCCGGGAGTCCGGTTTTTTCGGCCATCAGGTGGAAGGCGGGGAGGAGTTTGCCTTTTCCTGTTCCGAATATGACCGGATTATGATCATATTCAAGGACGGCAGCTACAGAATAACCAATCCGGCAGCCAAGGTGTTTCTGGGTCATGATCTGTTATGGGCCGGGGTATATAAAGAGGATCTGCTTTTCAACGTGATTTACCGGGACGGCGAAGAAAGCTGTTCCTATCTGAAAAGATTCAAGGCCCCCAGGTTTATTCTGGACAGGGAGTACCGGCTGTTTCCGGAACACCGGGATTCTTTTATCCAGCATCTTTCCCTGGGGGAGGAGGGCAGGCTCAGGATTTATTTCCGGCCCTCCAAAAGGGCCAGAAGCAATTATCAGGATGTTGAGTTCAGTGATTTTCTGGTAAAGGGAACCGGGGCCCGGGGAAAGCGCCTGTCCACCAGGATTGTCCAGCGGGTCCGGGAACTAAAGGCTAAAGATGAAGAGAAATCTCCCCGGACTCCGCCGCTATTTCCCGGAGATCTTTAATCAGCCAGGTAGGCCTTTTTGATAACCACATCCTCCCGGGGGACGTCGCGGTGCCGACCGGCCCGGCCGGTCGGGACAGAGGCGATGGCATCCACCACATCCATGCCTTCTGTGACCCGGCCGAAAACAGCATAGCCGTAAGCCCGGGGGGAACGGCCGCGGTGATCGAGGCTGGCGTTATCCTGGAGATTGATAAAGAACTGGCTGGTGGCACTGTCAATTTCCCCGGTCCGGGCCATGGAAAGGGTCCCCCGCTTGTTTTTCAGGCCGTTGTCCGCCTCGTTTTTTATGGGGTCCCGGGGCGTCCTTTTTTTCATGCCCGGTTCAAAACTGCCGCCCTGGATGACGAAACCCGGAATCACCCGGTGGAAAATAAGGCCGTTATAAAAGCCGTCCTCGACATACTGCCGGAAGTTGTCGGTGGTAAGGGGTGCCTTGTCTTCAAACAGATCAATGACTATTCTGCCCTCGCTGGTCTCCATGATAACGTTTTTATCCATTTGCCCCTCCTGTTCAGCGATTGAAGCGGAGGAGGAAAAGGAAAGCAGCAGGGTCAGGGCTATGATAAGTGGACGTACTTGCATGTTTAAATCTCCTCCTCTCTTACGATTCAGTTTTTTTAACTGCTTGAAGTAAGGAATTCATTTTTTTTAAGATAATGGCAGTTGCATACAACATACAATATAAGGTCTATAAGTTACAACATTCAACTCACAAAATTTAAAGTAAAGGCTGTTGCAATGTTTAACAAGAAAAAAGCGGAGAACATTAAATACCTGGCGATATTACTGGCGGCCTGTAGCCAGTTAATATTGTTATTCTCTTTCCAGGTACCCCGGGGCTGGGCCGAAGAGTCCCCCGGTACCGGAACAACTGTTTTGATTTACCATCGTTTCGGGGAAGACAAGTATCCGACCACCAATGTCAGTGTGGAGAAGTTCAAGCAGCAGATGGCCTGGCTCAAGGCTAATGACTATAAGGTGATCCCTCTTTCCAGGCTGGTAAAAAGTCTGCACCAGGGGGAGAAACTTCCGGAAAAGTCGGTGGTTATTACGATTGATGACGGCTACAGGAGTACTTAGACCGAAGCCTGGCCTGTTCTTAAATCCTACGGTTATCCCTTTACAGTCTTTATCTATGTCAGGGCCACGGAGCAGGAGTATAGCAATATCCTGACCTGGGAGGAGGTAAAGGAGATGAAGGAGGATGGCGTCTCTTTTCAGAATCACAGCTGGTCCCACCCCCGCCTGATTGATCGTCCTGAGGGAATGGATGAAGAAGAGTACAGGAACTGGATCAGCAAGGATCTTGAAAAAGGAGCTGATATCATGGAGGCCAGACTGGGAGAGAGGCCTGAGTATCTGGCTATCCCCTATGGCGAGTATCATTCCATTGTTCTGGAGGAAGCGCGTTCTTCCGGTTACAGGGCGATTATGACCCAGGATTCGGGCTCTGTCAGCCGGGATACTTCTCCTTATCTTATCCCCCGGGATGCCATCCTCGGGGATGAATGGTCCAGCATGGAACACTTCCGGAAAGTTGTGGAAAGAGTTGATCTGCCGGTCAAGACCAGGATCCCGTCTCCTGAACCGGAACAGCCCCGGGTTGTTGAACGCTTCGGGGCCGAACTTCTTTACCCGGAACGTTACGCCCCCGGAACTCTGGGGGTTTATGTCAGCGGCCTGGGTTGGCGCCGGGCTACCAGGGAAGGGGACTTGGTCTATATTGATAACGAGATGTTATTGAAAAACAGGGTATCCAGGGTAACTGTCAGTGGCAGGGAGAAAAACGGGGGCAGGCAGGCCCAGCATTCCTGGATGGTACTTGGTAATGAATAGCTTTTAATCACTCTATAACGCTTCAGCAGCTCACTAATCTATTTTCCGAAACTGCAGACCGGATAAGTACATTTTTCACATTGCCGGCACAGCCCTCCATGACCCAGGGCAGCTATGTCTTCCCGGCTTATTTTTTCGCCGCTGAGCACCCGGGGCAGGATGAGATCGAAAACAGTTGTGCCGTGGAACATGCCGCAGGCAGGCAGGCCCAGAACAGGGATGCTGCCTATTCTGGCAACAAGAAACATGGCTCCCGGCAGGACCGGAGTACCGTATACTGCATCAACCGCTCCGGCCCGGCTTATCCCGGCCCGGGTCCTGTCATCCGGATCAACGGACATGCCGCCGCTGGTGACAACAACATCGGCTCCCCGCTTTATGCATGTTTTGATCTCACCGGCGATGATCTCCTCGTCATCCGGAGCAAAACGGGTCTCTATAACCCTTGAATCGAGGTCTGCCAGTTTCTTTTTTAAAATCGGCTCGAACTTGTCTTTGACTCTGCCGTAATAGACTTCGTTACCGGTAATTACAATGCCGGCCCTGGTCGCAGGTATTTTGCTGACCCTGAGAATACCTCCGGATTTCCTGGCTGTGTCGCAGGCATTTTCCACAACATCTCGTTTTCCCACCAGCGGAATGAGACGGGTTGCTCCCACCTCGGTCTTTTTCTTGACCGGGATATTGTTATGAAGGGTGGCGCACATTACTTCACCCAGCAGGTTAAAACGGTAAAGGGCCCCTGTGTCGATTTTGAGGAGGCCGTCATGTTCGGCGAGGAGGTTCAGTTTACCTTCCGAGGGCCGGCCGGACCAGACAACCCCGGGGCCGGCAAGGGAATCGGCCAGAAGGCGGGCAGCCTCATCTTCGTGGATCTCGTCTTCATCCATGCTCAGGACATAGATGTGTTCCTTGCCCAGCCGGCGCAGATGTCCCAGGTCTTCCTGCCTGATTATATGTCCTTTCCTGAAGACCGGGCCCTTGCAGGATTTGCTCCTGCCGTCTTCCGACTCCAGGCTTATCTCCGTGATGTCGTGGGGCAGGACCATGCCTACTGCCTGATCCAGGGGGATGCTCTGTTTCTTCATGTTATTAGGATGTTGGCTTCAAGGTCCAAGGTTAAAGGGGCAAAAAGTCTTTCAGGAATATAAGGTACCTGAATTCCTAAACAGCTAAACGCTAAACAGCTGTATAGTATCGGCCATAAGCACAGCTTTTGCAAAAGGTTCTGCCTTCCCTGTTGATTTCACGGCAGTCCTGCACCCAGTCGCCGCATTCTTCACATTGGACCCTTTTGAGGGGGCGGCCGGGCATGTCGCATTCCGGAATTTCTATCCGGACGTTTTCAAACCTGAAAAGTTCCTCTTCCGGCATGACCCGGTAGGCCTCAAGCTGTTTCTTGTATTTGTCCTCAATTCCAGGGGCATAGCTCTCGGCCTTCTCCCTGGCTTCCTCCAGACAGGTAATTCGTACTGCCTTGCCGCTGGCGAGATTGACAAAGGTGGCAGCCATTATTCCGTAATCCAGCCATTTCAGGGAGCGTTTGCCCAGAGTGCAGCCGGTAACACTCTGAATGGCATCAGTGGCGCAGCGGTCTATTTCCACCAGGATATAAAGGCTTTTACGTTCACTACCTTTGGGGTCACTTATGCCTATCTCTTTGAGACCCACCATGGCCATTCGCACTCCGATTACCTGTCCGGCGCAGATATGGCCGTGGATTCTGGTTGACTCCTCTAATAGCTCCTCAAAGTTTTTATAAATCAATTCCGCTTTATCTCCTTACGATTACTTCCCGCCCTTCGGTTCACTTTTTTTCCAAAGTTTCTTGCACCGGATTCCGGCGGGGGGCCGAGCAGTTCCTTTTCAGGATAGACGCAGTTTAGTTTGTGACCTATATATTCTTCAATATCAGGAATATAGAAGGCCTCATCCTCGCTGGCAAAACTTATGGAGATCCCGGTTTCGCCGGCCCTGCCGGTTCTGCCGATACGGTGGACATAGTCCTCCGGTTCATAGGGCAGGTTGTAGTTTATAACATGGCTTATTCCTTCTACATGAATGCCCCGGCCTGCTACATCCGTGGCGACCAGGACCTTGATTCTGCCGTTCTTAAAGTTTTCCAGGGTCTTCTGCCGTTTGTCCTGGGGAACATCACCGGAGAGAACAGCACAGGTTATATTGTGTCCGCGCAGTCGCTGGGCCAGCCTGTTGGTGTTGTCCTTGCGGTTGCAGAAGATGAGAACCCTGTCCATATCTTCCTGCTGCAGGATATTGTAGATCAGGGTAAATTTCTCTGAAGAAGTTGCCAGATAAATTACTTCCTGGACTGAGTCCCCGGTTACCTGCTCAGGTTCTATTTCCACTACAGCCGGCTGACTGGTCCATTGTGAAGAGAGGCTATTAACCTCTTCCGTGAGAGTGGCGCTGAATAAAAGGGTCTGCCTTTTGGTCTTGCCGGGCAGGCTGTAGACGATCTGGCGGACATCAGGGATAAAGCCCATATCCAGCATCCGGTCAGCCTCGTCAATGATAAAGATTTCCACCTGGCTCAGATCGATGTCCTGACGGCGTTTACTGTCAAGAAGTCTGCCCGGGGTGGCAACCAAGATATCAACACGGCTGTCTTTTATTCTTTCCTTCTGTTTCTGATAGTCTGTGCCCCCGTATACCATTTCAATATTGAGACCTGTATGTTTTCCCATTTGCCGGGCATCCCTGGCAATCTGCATGACCAGTTCCCTGGTCGGGGCGATTATCAGGGAACGGGGAGCGGCGTTATCGGTCTCTTTAGTCTGGCTGAGCAGACGGCTGAAAATGGTGATCAGGAAGGCGGCGGTCTTGCCGGTCCCGGTCTGGGCCCGGCCGGTGGCGTCATTACCGCTCAGGGTATGTTTGAGTATTTCGGCCTGGATGGGGGTGCAGTACTCAAAACCGGCTTCATGAATACCCCGCATCACCGGATCAGGCAGGTCATGGTCGTGGAAACGCACTTTGCCTTCAGAAGGGGCAACCTGAAAGTCTTCCTGATTCCAGGGCTGTTCAGGTATCAGGGATTTTTCAGGTTCCACGGCCTTCCCGGTCTTGCAGTTTTTCTTCGGTTCGCGGGGTTTTTCAGCCTCGCCGGGGCCCTGTGTTTTGAGGATATCGAGGCCGAATATGGGACCTTTCTGGATGTAAAAGCCGTTATTATTGTTTTTTGGAGTTCTGTCGGTCATGGATTGTTACAGTTGGGTGGCTGAGGTTGTCTCTGAACAAACTCTGACTATAACAGAAAGGAGAGGTAATAACAATTGCCAATTCTTATTCCGCTGTGAGGGAAAAGAATCGGCAATTGTTACAGTTAAGCAGTCCGGAAGCTGAAGGAGAGCACCGTTTAAGGCAAGACTTAGTCATCACCCACCTCTTTCCAGGAGGCCCTGCCGCTCTTGAAATTCTTGATGGGCTGGGTTTCCTGGGTCACTTCCTTGATTTCTCCGGTACTGGTCTGGACCATTGCCGTCGGTCCCTCTTTGCTTTCACTGACATGGAGGTTGGGGGTAAGGGAGAGCCCCATACCCAGTTCTATTTTTTCCCGGACGGTATCATCCGAAAGATCTTCCTGGAAGATATTTTCATACCAGGCGGTACCGGTCTGGTAGTGGACTCCGTAGAGGCTGGAGATACCCCGGGCCCGGCACATTTCATCATAAGGCTGATAAGTGGTGAAGGTCAGCAGTCCTCCCAGCAGGGTGGCCTGCCCCAGATTTCTTTCCCGGTCGGCCTGGAAATTTCTATACCAGCCATCTGAATAATCGCCATAGGCAATGTAATTTCTTAAGCCGTCAAAAGTTGTTACCTTGTTGCCATCTGCTTCCGGAAGGCAGGCATCTGTGCCGTTTGCACATTGTAGATCGCCGGTATTCTCGATGACCTCTATCTGGTCCACTTTGGTCAGGCCCCGGTCTCCCGGAGTGGTGGAAGTGTAGCCTTTTTCCACTGTTTCCCAGGTAAAATTGCCGTCGACCATGGGCTCCTTGATTCCGTAAAAAGCCTGCTGGTCGGAATCGCTTTTGTCAGCCCCGTTATAAAAGCGGCCGGTGCCGAAATAGATCCAGTAATTGGTATCATCTGTGCCTATGGCCACCGGAGCTGTTATCGGCTGGCCCGGATCAATTAAGGGACTCAGGTAATCGGTGTTATTGATTTCCTGGGTCGGAGAGAGGCCGAACCAGTCAGCAGGAGTGGTCGTCTGCTCCGCGCCGTCGATTATATTGCGGCTTACCAGGCGGTAGAGGCCGCCCTCCCATCCTGAAGTGGAATTGCCTTCCACGGTGCCGAAATAGACGGCGTCGGTCTTGTACTCCCGCTCCAGTTCGAAGTCTACTGAGGTCAGAGACGGGATGAAGCTTTGCTCGGCAGGCAGGGGAAAAGTCCCGGCCTGGGTGCCGTTCGTCCCCGGCTGCTGATCAGGTATGCGCAGGGTCTTCTTGGGGGAGGAACCGGCAGGATGATCTTCGTCCGTTGAAGTATCAGTCAGACTGTCCAGAGGCAGAACAGCCAGCCTGGCTTTCTGGTTGCTTTCGCCGTTGATTTCAGTGGGGCCGGACCCCATTACCAGATACCATTTCTGGTTACCGGAATCGGTTCTCATGGAGATGATAGCAGGGGCAGCCACAGTATAGCCCAGATTAAGCTCGTCCGAGTCTATGGTGAAGGTGGTCTCTCCCAGAAGCCGGGGAGGTGTTTCCGGGTCGGTGATATCCAGGAAAAAATAGGCGGACCTGAATTCTCTGATATCAATGTCGTCGTTTAATTCAGTGGCCTCCACCATTGAGCCGCCGAAACCCATGCCGCCCACCAGCAGGGTCCCCCAGCCGTTGGGATGGGTTTCATCGTCTTCAAAAATCCGGGCATCAAAGACCCGGGGTTTCATGTCCACAAAGTACTTGTGGTCGTAGTCTTCTTCGGTCAGGCACTTAAGATGGGGGATAAGGTTATAGGGGACGTAAGCCCACATCTCCGCCCCCAGCTCCATGGCACCCGCCTCATTGGCACAGTCCCCGTCAGCGGTGCGGTCGGGGGTCAGGCAGAATTTGGTATGCCTGCCGTTATAGAAACCGCCGTTTACGGCGTGGAGCATCCCGTCGTTGCCTCCGAAGTAGATGACATGGCGTCTGTCCCGGTATTTCCTGACGAATTCGGCATAGGTTGAATCCTTGTAGAGGAAATGAAAGCCCTCAGCAGGACGGCTTACCGCGCTGGGGGTGGAGTGGACCACATCTCCCAGCCGCCAGGTTATTTCTCGCTCATGCGGGTCTTCTCCCGGAAAATATTTTACCGTCCGCCGGCTGCGCATCGTATTGTTGTCAGAGCCTCTGACCCAGCGGACAATTTCATTTACCCTGGTACTGTTCGAGACTCCGAAATCGTGGATTACATCCCCCCGGAAGCCGGAAACCGTATGGGTGGAGTTGCCCCAGTCTTTAGGTCCTCCAGAGTTCCGGTCGACAAAGGGAATGACTTCGTCGGTCTGATCGACTATGCCGTCATTGTCCAGATCGTTCCAGGTAAAGATGTAGCGCTGTCTATAGTCTGAGATAAACGGATCACGGTTGTAGTATATCTCATCACTGAATTCACCAAAGTTGTCGTTTGCTACCTTGCCCAGCCATTCCGCGGCGGACCAGAGATAATTTATTTCATGCAGCGGTCTGGCATCAGTACAGTTCCCCTCGCCGTGATAATCATAGCAGGCCCTGGTGGCCTGGGCGGCTTCATCAAAGTATAGAACCACCCGGCTGTCATTGTCGGTCAGGGCCCGGTCGCCGTCCGTGTCTTCGTATATTTCGCCTTTCTCATTGACAAAAAGACCATGGACATCCCCCACCCAGCTTATGGACCCAAGGTCGGAGGAGGTACTCTCCGGTTCTTTGCTGGGCCAGAAAATTGCCTGGTACAGGGCTCCTTCCCCGCTCCGGGAAGAGGAAATAACCGAAGCGGCTGAACCTGAGGTTGCCTTGGTAGTGATCTGACTGAGGACCCGGCGGAGATTTTCTTCCAGGTCTTCAGGATCTTCCGACCTGAAAAGGGGAGTGCCGCCGTTTACTGCTGTATTCTCCATCAAAATGTCAGGGCTGCATTCGTCATCACCGGTGATGCGCAGGCTTCCGGTAGTAGTTGCATAGGTTTTTATGTTGCGTTTGTCCATTTCTTCCAGCGTGGGATTGGTATAAAGCTCCGAGGCGTTGCTTTCCTGGGCAAAGTAGGAGAGATCATCCAGGAATGTGCTGCCGGATAAGGAGCCGCAGCTGGCATTGTCATCATCGCCGCCGTCGTTCTGGCCATCGATGCTTACGAAGTCCTGCAGGTCCTGGTGAAGATCTGCGGTTGAGGCTCCTTCGGTCAGAATAAGTATATTGTTGTTCTGGCACCAGTATTTGACCGGATCATCGGTGGCACTGAAATCAGTATCGTTGATTCGCCGGCCGGTATTCTGGCCGTAATAGCCGATGGCGTTGTACATTGCTTCAGCCAGGGGGGTCCAGGACAGCGCCTTGATATCATTGATCGAGTCTATCAGGTGGTCAATATGGATGGTGTTGCTGTCGTCAATGGTGGCGTTGCTGTCGGCAATTTCCGCTATAATCCGGCCCCCGTCCTTGCCTCCCGAGGTGCATGGTATGGCGTAGTTGTCCTCGCATTCACTGGCCGCCCCGTAATCGTTAAAGGTCATGGCTCCAAGCCTGATATCATTACTTACTTCCTGGAGAAGTCCGGAAGGAGGAGAATCCCGGGCTATGCGGCCCTGCATTACTGCTATAGGCTCACCTATCTGGGCCAGCACTCCGGAATCAATAAGCACCGCCGGCAGGTTCCAGAATTCGCCGGACTGGCTGGCCAGGTCGGAAGGATCGACAACCTTGGGGACTTCCAGCATGGCGCAGTAATCCATAAGGCCCTGTTCCACGCAGTTTTCCGGGTCACCTGTTTCATTGTCATCAGTCCACTGGGCTTCGGTAAAATCGCCGTCACAGTCTCCCTCTTCCTCCTCAATGACCTTCATCCGGAAAGCACCGGGGTTGCCGGTGCAGGTTCCCTGGTTTTCATTGAAGTTGCCGTCGCAGTAATAGACAAAGCCGTCATCCCCGCAGAAGGGTTCATGGTAGGGACTATCCTCTGACTGAGGGAGGATGTCCTCGTCATTGTCAGGATCGCCGTCTCCGTCCGGGTCAGTGCAGCTTACCGGGTCACAGCCTTCCGGGGCAATAGCCGGTTCCCAGCAGCGGCCGACATAGCCTTCACGCTCAGTATGGGTGGTGTTGGCGTCATAGATACCGTAACAGACATAGGAGGGGTTGTCCGGAGTAATGGTGGGAGGCAGGCCGCCGGCTTTATAGATTTTTTCGCAGTCATTCATTATGCTTTCGACCGATCCTGCTCCCGAGGGCCATTCCCCGTGCTGGGCACTGTACCAGCAATTCTGCAGGGAGTGATTGAAGGAGGCCAGGCGGTCTGAGACAGGATCATTTGTCTCACTATCAGAATAATCAAGGCAGGAGTCGATGTCTCCCTTGATAGTGCCTTGACTGACATTTTCGTCCTGCAGTCCTTCTACCGCATCTTGACAGGGCTCGGCGTCGAAGCCTGTTGTAGTGACCGGGAAAATTTCAATACGGGTGGTGTTGTCGGAGCCGGAAGTCATTTCACTTTCGTCAGGAGGACGAACCGCCAGGTTGAGGTAATAACCGTCTTGCAGCTCGATCTCTTTAAGAAAACGGCGATTGGCACACCCCCGGTTCTCCATGATCAGGGTATTGTTGTCATCGTATTTACCACCGGTCAGGACTTCTTTCTCAATGTCGAATTTGGAGGAACTTGCCCAGTTCAGGAAATTTCCCCTGGCGGCAAAAAGCATGAAAGAGCCTGTGCCGGAATCAACGGATATACAGGCGTCATTGTAGTGACTATAGTAACTATCGATGTCGTTGTCTTTAGCAGCCTCGTCGCAGAGGTCATAGGCTGAGGTGCTGTCTTCGGTTTCATCGAATTTTTCGTTACTGGTATTGTACTGGTAGTAGGTATCCTGCTCAAAATAGCCGGCGTAGGTGTCAGTAGAGGTGTAGTTGTCGTCATAGCAGTAGGCGGCATCCTCCAGATAGGCCATGTCGTACATACTGGCGGAGTTGTCGATCATCAGGAGCAGATTGGGATCCACCTGGCCGTAGCTCAGGAAGGGAGGTTCCGCCACTCCTCCGGTACAGGCGGCGGCAAAAATCTGGCCGGGCAGCAGAATACCGCAGAGAATAAGAAAGAGAGTGCCTTTAATTACCAGACCTCGCACATTTGATCTTCCTGTCATGACAGTTCCTTTTTATAATCTGATTCTGTAATTTTTAGTAATAACAAGTGCCTTCCTGGCCTATATTATGGCGCCACTGCAGGCGGACGGTTGCGTCACTGCCGGTACTGTCCTGGTAGCGGGAATAGATGTCATATAACATGTAGGACCCTGAGCCTCCCGCTCCTTTGCCTTTGCCTTCGTAACCGGCATGCTGCTGGATGGCGGCACCCCTGCCGTGTTTGCTCTCGCCGCCGAGACTGATGCTGGTAACTTCCTTATTTACATCATCACATGAATCTCCAGGAAAACAGATGTCCCGGTCACCGGCCACAGGCTCCTTGGTGGTGACGGTGTTATCATTTTGCCAGAAGTTCAGACCCGGTGTCTCGATATACAGGCCATGGACCCGGGTGCTGTTGAACCCGGTGCAGGCGATATTGTGCTCAAGTGCCTCAGCAGCCAGTTCCGTTCCTCCGTCCGCTTTGTAAAAAGTTTTTTTGGCCGCTTTGTCATTTCCTGCAATCTGCAGCTCTATAGTGGTATTGGTGGTGGCACTGACCCCGATAATGATCAGGATCAGCAGAATCATGAGGGAGGCAACCAGGACAAAGCCCTTTTCGTTGTCTGTTATATTGTTGGGAGAGCTTTCAGGTTCCATTATTTTTTCTTGATGTAGTCAAAAACGACCTTTCCCTTACCCCCGTCCTTAGGGGTTCGGTCATAAAAGGCGATGAATCTGATGGTTTTGGTATTTATAACCGGCTGATCCACTGCCACATTCCAGAATATTTCGTAATTACCGTCAACCGAAACGATATGATGGTCCGCGGTATCCTCAGTTTCGTGATCCAGACCGAAATTGCTGCCGCCGTCATCCAGCCCGTCCAGATCGGCATCCTGATCAGTCCCGTCCCCATCAGCATCATCTAAAGCAGTGGCATTGTAGTCCAGGGAGATGATGTTTTCTATACGGTCGGTAGCCAGGTTGCCGGCCTCGGTGATTTTCCTGGCCTTGCTGTTTCCCTTGATGGAAGCGGTCTGCATGGCATTAACCGCAAGGATGCCGATGGTGAAAACCGCCAGGGCGATCATTACCTCGGTGAGGGTGAAGCCCCTGTTATCTTTGATTAACAATGTTTTCATATTGAAAATAAAGGTTGCGTAAAAGCCTTAAGTAATCACGAAAAGCCCTGAAAAGGACGGAGTTAACATTGCTGTCATAATCCCATATTGCGGCATTGAACCGTAACCGTATGAAACCGCCGCCTGTAGTTGTCGTTGTAAGGCCCCCAATTTGCTCCGGAAGCAGTGGTATAGGTGGCTTGGTTGGAAAAAGTGCGGTCTTTTTTATTTGCTCTGGCCAGGATGGAGATTTCTATGGCGCGGATATCTTTCGGGTCAGCCGGAGTCGTGGTCTGGGAGCCATCAGCCATGAGGTAATAAAATTCAAGGCCATCTATATTACTGACAGCAGCCCTTTTGGCACTAACTGACGCCCCCACCTGTCTGCCCAGATCATTGGTGCCATCGCCATAGGCATCATAAACGTCGTACTGGATAGTTTTCAACTCTCCTTCTTCATCGGTTGAATTGTCACCGTCATTGTCATAGCCGTCATTATCGGCAACCAGGGTAAAGGCAAGAGTGTTGTTATTTGCAGTGACAATTTCGGATTCGGCATCACCATCAGGATCATATCCGGCCATGCGGATTTCATTGGTCATCAGGCTGATCCCGGCCCTGATATTCTGCTGCATTTCCGAAACCTGTTCCTGGGCCAGATAATTCCTCTGCTGGGATCTGAAGGCGGTGTAGATAGAGCTTATGACAATGCCCGAGATCAGCATGGCGATTAAAAGCTCAATCAGGGTGAAGCCTTTTCGGTCTGCAATTGGTGAATATGATTTCGCGCTATATGACAATTTTTTTATAAAAACCATCAGCAGTTTTCGAGATTGTATCTTTTGGGCCAGCGGTTGTTTGCCTGCATTGAAATTTACTCCCATTCTGAACCGTTCCAGATTAGTAACCTGATCACTCCGCTGGTAAGGCTGCCCACGGCGTAGGTATTATTTTTCTCATTCTCAAGGTATACATAACCCGGCGAGCCGGTTCCCGAAGGATTGAAGGTAACCACATTGCTGTTATAGCTGATCCCGTCAGCAGGGAAAGATCCTCCGGCAGGTGAGGAGGTAGCCTTGCCATGCCCATATTTTACCCCGCTTTGATAACCAGCCAGGTAAATAACCTCCTCAACCGTGTTATCTCCTGTCCCGGACCATGAATCGTCTCCCCCTTTATCTGAACAGAGATAGTACTTATCGTCAGTATCATCAAAAACGAGTGCCCATTCCTTATTGCTTTTTATGGCCCTGATCCTGGCCTTCTGCATATTGGAATAAAGATCCCTGGCCGCTGATTTCAAACGGTAATCCGGTATCTGTTTTGTAAAGCTCGGAACAGCAATTGCCGCCAGAATCGACAGGAGACCGAGTACGACTACAAGCTCTACCAGGGAGAAGCCCGCCTTTCTTGGACAATTCTTTCCGGGGTTGTTCTCCATATCCTGTTTTTTTTCTTCTGTACTGAGGAGGGTTGTCATTGAATAAGTTTATGTCCAATCAAAGGTCAAGTATTTCATTATTAACTGCTCCCGGACTGGCTGGTCGCTGTCGCATATCGATAACATTATTATAGCTTTGCATAAATTGTACCGGGATGATTCGAATTTTTAGTTATCTTTCAAATAATATAAGTCATGTCTTTGATGGCGACCATGAGACATGTTGGCGGGTATCGGTACCTCCCTGGGGGGCGAGTAGAATGGGACTGAACAATATAAATTTTTTTATTTAAATCATTAAAAAAAGTTAAGGATTTAGCCGCAGTCCTTTGAAAAGGCGGCTGAGCGGCATTCTTTTATTTCGTGGATAATCCGGGCAAAAACAACTTCATAATTATCCGGGAAATGTTCATTGTCTCTTTCCATAACTGCTGATATTTTATTGGACAAGTGTTTAATGGATTATCAAGCTTTGAAGCTCTGAATTCCGTCTCCTGAGATTTTATTGATTAGATTACCAACGTTTTAAGGATGTTATTTAATTACAGTATATTATAGCAATACGGAAATCCAGGGAAGTATAATCTTAAATTTTAAGGGTCCGGAATGCAAGGAGAAAATGACCATGATTACCAACTATGATTTCGGCAGAATAGTGATCGACGGTAAGACTTATACCAGTGACGTGATTATCACCTCCCAAGGGGTTAACGCCGGCTGGTGGCGGAAATCAGGCCATTCGGTAGTACCTGAGGATATCAGGGAAATGGTTGAGGACGCACCTGATACCATAATTCTGGGCCAGGGAAAACCCGGGATGATGAAAGCTACAAGGGAACTCAGGGATTATCTGAAGGAACATGGGATAAACCTTATAGAAGAACCCACGGCCAAAGCGGTGGAGACCTACAACCGGCTGGACAAGGAAAAGGCCAGGGTATGTGCCGGCTTCCACCTGACTTGCTGAACTCTTGGGCCGGGATTCTCAGCAGGGACGCTCTTCCCTTGATTAACAGATGCCGGCTGCCTTTATGGCAAGGAAAATATGTGAAAACAATATAAAGTGTATTATTCTGAATCTTTTAGTAAGATCTGTAATATTCTACACTGAAAACCCCCGGAGTCAGCCGGGACAGGATTAATGTAATATTGAGGTTAAAATGAGATTTCCCCATACCCCTGAAGATGAAGAGAGACAGCGTTTTTTCCTGGATGATTTCAAGGCGGGAGACTCCTGGAGGCTTTTTAAAATAATGGCCGAGTTCGTGGATGGCTTTGATTCTCTTGCTTCCGTGAAAGGGCCTGCCGTCTCTATCTTCGGTTCGGCCCGCAGAAAAGAGGGTGATGAATATTATCAGATGGCCCTGGAGATCAGCCGCAGGCTGGGAGAGGCAGGTTACGCCATTATGACCGGCGGTGGTCCGGGAATTATGGAGGCGGCCAACCGGGGGGCATCAGAAGTCGATGCCTTTTCCATAGGGCTTAATATTTCTCTTCCCCATGAACAGGAGGAGAACAAGTACGCTAATCTGCCTCTGGAATTCAGGTACTTTTTTGTCCGCAAGGTTATGCTGGTTAAGTATGCCATGGCCTTTATCTGTATGCCGGGAGGCTTCGGCACTCTTGATGAACTCTTTGAGTCCCTGACCCTGATTCAGACCAGAAGAATAAAGCCTTTCCCCATAGTGCTGGTAGGCAGCAGCTACTGGCAGGGACTGGTGGACTGGATGCAGGACAGCCTGGTTGCCTCCGGAAGCATGGATCCGGAGGATCTCGATATCTTCCGGGTGATGGATGACCCGGATGAGATAGTTGAATATATCAAAGAGACTGTGAGGAAGAATGGATACCCCAATTTTTAGTATTCCGCTCCTGAAAAGTTTTTCGGGAGTTGATTTATAATATTACCACTAAGTTCAAGTACCGGGAAATGCCCAAGATAGAGACCCATAGTGTTATTAACGCCGATTTTTTGAAGACAGTGGCCCGGGAGCCCGGAGTTTACATCATGATTGACCGGCAGGGCAGGGTGATCTACGTGGGTAAGGCGGCAAACCTGAGAAAAAGGCTGGCCTCCTATGCCCGCCGGCACTGGGGAGCTCCTTCCAAGACTGCGGTTATGCTTGGTAAAGTCGCCAGTCTGGAAACCATAATTACCCGGACCGATAAGGAGGCTTTTCTTCTGGAGGCTTCTTTAATCAAGAAGCATAGGCCCAGGTATAATGTTCTGCTCCGGGATGACAAGAGTTATCCCTATATAAAGGTAACCGTCCCGGAAAAGTGGCCCCGGGTGGTGGTGACCAGAAGGAAGAAAAAAGACGGCTCCCGTTACTTCGGTCCTTACTCGTCCGCTTCTGCGATGCGGGCTACCTTAAAGCTCATCAATTCCCTTTTTCCCCTTCGGCGCTGCAGGAATAAGGACGTCCCCCGCCGGGACCGTCCCTGCCTGAATTCCCAGATGAAGCGCTGTCTCGCTCCCTGCTCCGGGGAGGTGGATGTGGAGAAGTATCAGGAGATGGTCTCCGGTGTTCTGATGATCCTGGAAGGGAGGGACCGTAAACTTGTTCAGACCCTCAAGGCCAAGATGGCCAGGGCCTCTGAAGAACGGAGTTTTGAAGAGGCCGCTCTTTACCGGGATCAGATAAAGGCCCTGTCTTCAACCCTGGAGAAGCAGCTGGTCGCCTCTACAGACAGCAGGGATCGAGAGGTGATCGGCTTTGCCCGCAGCGGGGCTTCGGTGGCAGTAGCCATGTTAACCGTTCAGGAAGGAAAGGTCTGCGGCCAGCAGTCCTTCTTTCTGACCGAGCCTCTGGGGACTGAGGCCGAGATCCTGACTGAGGTGATAAGGGACTATTATGACGGCAGCAGAAGTGTTCCCGGAGAGATTATCCTTCCCTTTGAGCCTTCTGAGCCCGCCCTTCTCTCCGGGTACCTTGGTGAGCAGAGGGGAGGCAGGGTTCATTTAAGGGTTCCCCGGCGGGGAGACTTGCGTAAGTTGCTGGAGATTGCCGACAGCAACGCGGCACAGGTCTTTGCCGATCGGGAGAAAAGGGAAAAATCCTGGCAGGCCACTTCTTCCCTGCTGGCCGAGAAGTTGCAGCTTTTCAGAAAACCGCACCGGATAGAGTGCCTGGATATTTCCAATATAAGCGGTACTAATGCTGTCGGTTCTCTGGTCAGTTATAAGGATGGAGTAAAGGATAAAAAAAAGTACCGCCATTATAATATAAAGCTGGCAGAGGGACCTGATGATTACGCCATGATGACGGAGGTAATGGAGCGCCGTCTTAAAAAGGGTGTTGAGGAAGAGGATCTGCCGGATCTCGTGCTGGTGGATGGCGGTAAAGGCCAGTTGAACGTGATCAGCCGGGTTATAGAGG